>JBAWXY010000138.1:0-7057 GCA_037143835.1 Bacteroidota bacterium | reverse complement strand
ACATCTCGAGTAATCTGACCTCTGCTTTGGCAAAAACATCACCTGCTTCGGCTGTGATCACTTTCCAGTTAACAAGGGGATAAGCAGCATAAGGATCGTCTTTTCGCACATCGATTGCTAAACCTGAAGCTCTGGCAGTCGGTCCTACTGCTCCATAATCAATAATATCCTGTCTGGTCAGAATACCAACTCCCTTGGTTCTTGCGTGAATTACCGGATCATCCATCACAGCTCCTGTAAGCAAGTCTGTTTTTCTCTTTACATCACCAAGCACTTGCCGGATAACAGAGATCTTGCTGTTTTCAATATCTCTGCGGACACCACCGACTTTGAACATAGCATAACTGTTTCTGTTACCGGATATCATCTCAAAAAGGTCAAGCACAGGTTCACGGTATTTCCATGCCCACATGAAAACAGTATTATAACCCAGGAAATGTCCTGCAAGTCCTACCCATAGCAAATGGCTGTGTATCCGCTCGAGCTCACCGATTATTGATCTTATATATTTTGCCCTGTTTGTAAGCTCGATATCTGCAATTTCTTCAACAGCATTGGCAAAGGCAAACGGATGTGAGCTTGAACAGATTCCGCAAATACGTTCAACAAGAAAAAATATCTGTTCGTAAGTCTTTGATTCACTTAGTTTTTCAATACCCCGGTGATTATATCCTGTCTCCCATTTGATATCTTTTACAATCTCTCCGTCGCAATACAGTTTGAATAATTCAGGTTCTTCCTGAAGTGGATGATAGGGTCCGATCGGTATGAGTGTTTTTTTGCTCATTATTAATAATCTCCGGTTATTACTTAAACTCTTTTCTCATTGGATAAACACCTTCAGCCCAGTTACCTTCCGATATCAGTTTCTCCTGGTTTGGATGATTCAGGAAGTTAATACCAAACAGTTCGTGCATCTCCCTTTCTATCCAGTTCGAAGCATTAAACATGTTCGAAAGAGATTCAATTTGCGGATTGTCCTTATCCAATATTACATGTATGTTAAGTATAAGTCCGACAGCATCTTTGCTAAAATGGTAATGTATCTCAAATCCTCTTTTCGTATGTAATGCAGAAGCAATAATAAACCTGAACCCTGCTGTCTTGTATAAATAACCGGCAACATTAATAATTGAATCCGGCATAATCGTAATAATCACGCGCTTCTGATTCTTTGCTACGATCTCAAGAATGTCAGAATTGAATTCTTTTTTGAATTTTTCTATGATCAACTCTGTATCCATTTCTCTGTTATGCGTTTTGAACTAATTTAATTATGCCGGCAATAATGGCTTCCGGTTTTGGCGGACATCCCGGGACATAAGCATTAACCGGAATTATTTTATCAACAGGACCTGCAAATGTATAGCTGTCGGTAAATAATCCTCCCGTGCAACCGCATGCACCAATTGCAACAACCAGTATTGGCTTTGGAGCCTGGTTATAAACCTCAATCAGTCTCTCTTTATCGCGGATGTTTATTGAACCGTTCACCAGCAGCACATCAGCATGCCGGATACTTCCTACCAGGAGAATGCCAAAACGCTCCAGATCATGCCTTGGTGTAAGACAATCAAGTATCTCAATATCACAATTATTGCAGGAGGCTCCTCCAAAATGGAAGACCCAAAGCGATTTTTTGAAGCAATAATTTTTAAAACCCACGATATAAAAATTTAGTACCCAAATTCAATTAATACCAGTGCAATAACAGCAAGCAGGTTCATCCATAATACAAAGAATTTGATAGCCTGTTTGATCTTTACCCTGGGATTTGTGTTCCTTATCAGAGTAATGATAAGTACAACTGCCAGAACCTTTAATACAGCCCACAAAATATGAATCCCGTCAAGTCTGAACCCATTCATTAACAGAGCAATCAGAAGAGCCGGAAGTATAAAAAACATGATATATTTTGTAAGCTTTATCATTGCATAAGCTGCTCCGGAATATTCAATAAAGATTCCTTCAGTTATTTCTGCTTCTGCTTCAGGCATGTCAAAGGGGACAAGCGCCAGTTTTGCCTGGATACAAAAAATACCAACAATGAATAAAAGCACACCTGAAATGCTTCCGATAAATGGAGATCCTTCCTGCTGAGCCTTTATAATTGTGTATAGATCAAATTGTTGTCCGCATTTCATAATAATGCCGGCAATTAAAAGGAAAAAGGTCAACTCATAGCTGAGGATAAGTTTCATCTCTCTTGACCCACCGACTGCAGCAAGAGGATTACCTGAAGCAAGAGCTCCAACAATATATGAAAATGATGGGATAGTTAGCAGATAAAAAATTACCAGCAGATCTCCCCTGAAACCGGTTGTGATATTCAATAAGGGAAGGAGAATGAAAACCCCTGCCATGGTTGCACCAAAAACTGCAAAGATGGGAGCAAGGAGAAATATTAAAGGTGATCCGTGCTTAGGCAGTATTGTTTCCTTGACCAATAATAATTTGAAGAAATCGTAGAATGGTTGTAATAGGGGAGGTCCCTTGCGAAACTGAACCCTGGCAGTAATTTTCCTGTCGAACCAAGAAAGGAATGCTCCGACGACTGCTGCAAACAGCAGGCCGGGGAAGACAAGGAAATAAAACAGGTTAACTGCCATAATGTTGTTATTTACTGTTTTTCAGTGATATACAAATAATCTTTTATAAGCACTTTTTCATTAAGCCTGTAAATATTCCCCCCTGGAGACTCATCATCATCAGTAAGCGTTACTGTTCCTGCCGGACAGGCATTAATGAATTTTTCCACCTCTTTTTCATCTTTCAGATCATAAAAAAGGTCTCTGTTCCTGTGGTGCTTAAAGAAATCGGTCATCATCGTTCCAAAAGGACATATCGTAACGCATGATTTGCATGATACACAAAGATTGGTATGCCGTGCTATCACACCATCTTTATCTTTTTCGAGTGCATCAGCCGGACAAACACTGATGCACGGGGCATCTTCACATTTTCTGCAAGTGAACCTGAATGTCGCAAGCTCGCGGATAGTCTTTAACCCGTTTATATTAAGTGAGGGATAGAAATAGGCCTCAGGTAAAGTCATGGTTGAGTTTTCAACCATGGCAGAACGGATCTTTATCATATCTATCAGAATTTTCCGGGCCATTTTAAATATTGTTAAGAAGAACTGTAATCACTTCTTTTTAAGTTAATTATATTATCATATGGTTAGCTGGTTCATTAGCTGGAACCTTGTGTCACTCAATCGGTGTGAAATTGTCTGGGCAATTTTTGACATTGTTTTAAATCCAAACTCACAATCTTTTTTAAACTCAAGATTGAGTTTTTTGGCATCAATGGCAAGTACTTTTGTAGGGCACGTGGCCATTACCCATGCTGTAGAGATATATGGACTAAAAACTGCAGACCATGAAAAGAGCTGACCTTCCTCTAATGTGCCAAGACGGATTCTCTTTTCCTTTGCCAGACTTATTCCTAAGGATAAGCATCCTTCAAGTAATACGTAAACATCGGAAAGCTCATCATACTGTTCAAACAGAATCTCTTTCACCTTGAATTCTTTTATTTCGCTCATCCCGGCAATTGTTTCCAACTGTTTCTCATGGTAATCATCAAAAAACCTGATTTTCCTCAACTCATTTAATATCGGTTTCATTATCTGTCTTTTAATAAGTTTTTAAAAATCTGTATTATATATTCCTATTTCCATATATCGGGAGTATTTTTCAATTCAGCATAAGTGAATACTGGTCCATCCTTGCAAACAAAAAATTCTCCCATCATA
This sequence comes from Bacteroidota bacterium, assembly GCA_037143835.1. GTDB lineage: Bacteria > Bacteroidota > Bacteroidia > Bacteroidales > VadinHA17 > LD21. Next base: position 3,300 of record JBAWXY010000138.1, on the reverse strand, counting down.
CAATGTCCGCATTTACCTAAACCGCACGACATGTTTTTTTCCATCGACAGGTAGATCTGATCGTCTTTATATCCTAACTCAAGGAGCCTGATAGTTCCGAATTTCATCATGATCGGGGGACCACATACTACTGCAACTGAATTCTCTATGTTAATTTTAATTTTATTCAGAAGTGTGGTAGCAACTCCCACGGAACCATTCCAGTCTTCATCAGCTTTATCTACGGTGCGATAAGCTTCAAACTTTTCAGTGCTGTTTAACCGGTCAAAAAGTGGTTTGTAGATGCAATCGGCAGGAGTTTTAGATCCATAGCAAAGGATAACCTTTACCAGCTTGTCTTTTATACCCTCGAGGGCATATAGCAACGACCTGATAGGAGCAAGGCCGCAGCCACCACCCAGAATAAGTACTTCTTTTCCAAAAAAAGATTCAAGAGGGTACCCTCTTCCATATGGCCCTCTTATTCCCATATAAACTCCCGGTTTCAGCAAATGCATGTTTTCTGTTACATACCCTGTTTTCATAACGGTTACTTCAACCTTTTTTGTCACAAGAGGTGAAGAAGAAGGTGTAAACGGAGCTTCCCCGATTCCATCAACAGATAATTCGATAAACTGACCTGTTTTAAACGAGAACTTATCTTCAGGTACCAGTACAAAAGTTTTAATCAATGGTGATTCATCAATAACATTTGTCAGCTTAGCCCTGATAGGTTTATATATGTTCTTGTCATTCAGCATTACCGGCTATTTTGCAAGTTCCATGAATATTTCGTTTTTATTGATTTTCCCGATACAGGCTTCAATGCATCTGCCGCAACCGGTACAGGCGAAGGAATTGAATTTTCCCGGTTTCCATACATATTTGCACATGTATCTGTTTCTGAAGCGGTTGTGAAGTTCAAACAGAGCATCTTCTCCTCCTGCGACCCTTTCAAACCCCGGGTACTGGCAGGCATCCATCTGTTTTATCTTTTCAAAACCGGGCTTGTCGATAAGAAGAAAACATGTACATGTCGGGCAGATTGTTGTACAGGCACCGCATGAGACACACCTTGTAGAATATTTTTCCCATATCTCTGCTTTTGCTTCAGAGACAAGTTTACCGGTCTTTTTATAATCCGGTAAACCTTTATTTGATGTCGCAAGTAAAGTCTCAGTTGCCAGTTGTTCTTTTTCAATAACCGATATTACGCTTTTATCCTCAAGCGATCTGGCACCTGGGATTTTCTTAATAAAATCTTCCCCCTTTCCGGTTATTATTCTCAGAATAATTGTTTCATCCAGATTAATTACGGCCAGATCAGCATTTTTGGCTGAATAAGGTTTAATGTTATATGACAGGCAGTGACAATTTTCCTGAATGCCAATACAATCGGATGATATTAGTAAGGTGTCTTCACGACGTTTCCTGTAGAAAATATCGTTGAACTCATTATCGAGATAAATCTCGTCCAGAAGACATAATCCTTCAATATCGCAGTTTGGGATACCCAAAATGATCCTTGGCTTTTCATCAACTCTTTCAGATGTTACATTTTCCTTAACAGGCAGAAAGAAACTTTTAAGGGAGGTTGCAGGTTTAGGTTTGTTATAAGAAATTCTTGCAATATCGGACGGTCTGATCAATTCATAATCCTGACCAAATTCGTTTTCGATACTGGCGAAAATGGTATAGGATAATAACAGATGCTCCAATGTTTTATCCCATTCTTTCTTTGTAATGCTTTTATATTGCATTTATGTGAGAAGATTCACATATAAAATTAAAATCTACGGGAATAAAAGACAATAAAAATATATTTATTTTTCAAGTAAAAAAATAATTAATAGCATAAAACACAATATATCAGATAGATAAAAAATTATTTTTAATTAAAAAAAATTATTTAACTTGCAAAATGAAATAAATAAAAAAGAATTGATGTGAAACAAATCACAAAACACGTTATAAAAAACAGTCTGAAAAGGATTTTTCTTTACAGAGCCTGCCTTGTCAGACTGAAGATGATGGGGGTTGAAAAGGTCTTTTCTTATACTCTTGCCAATGAGACAGGTGTCACCTCTGAACAGGTCAGGAAAGATTTCTCTGAGTTCAGTATTAAAGGCAATAAACGCGGTGGGTATGAAATAAATGATCTGCTCGAAAAAATGGAAAAAATCTTCCATCGCAACAAAGACCATAACATTGTACTTATCGGCATGGGTAATTTAGGTCTTGCATTATCGAAGTACAGTAAGTTTGTTCAGCGTAATATGAATATTGTTGCTACCTTCGATATTGATCCTTTCAAACAGAAAATGAGATCTGGTATCCCGGTATATTCGATGAGCCGGTTAAAAGAAATTATTGACAGGTTCAGGGTTAAAGTGGCAATTCTTGCTGTACCGGAAATTTCTGCCCAGGAGGTTGCTGATGAACTGATACGCCACGGTATAAAGGGGATAGTGAACTTTGCTCCGGTACTGCTGAAAGTGTCGCCGGATGTCATTATAAATAATGTGAACCTGTGCGATGAGCTTGAAAGCGTCATTTATTATGTTCACAAACAGATGAAAGCTGACGGACTTAAAAACATAGAGCTATTATACAGGGATATGAAATATTGATCAGGGGGTTGGTTCAGGGTGTGGGCTTCCGCCCTTTTATCTGCAGAATGGCCGCTAAACACGGACTCTTTGGAGAGGTAGATAACAGAACCGATGGTGTTTCTGTAATCGTTCAGGGTGATCTTAAAATAATTGACCGGTTTTGTAATGATATCCTTCAGAATGCTCCTCCCGCATCACAGATAAAATCAATTGAGATAAACGCAACACAATTCAGTGGTTATGACAGTTTTAAAATTGCCGGTAGTAAAACCGTTGATAATCAGATTACTGAAGTAAGTCCTGATATTGCTGTCTGTCATGATTGCCTGGAAGACATGGAGAAGGACCCTGAAAGAATTGATTATCCTTTTATTAACTGTACTAATTGTGGTCCCCGGTTTACAATTATTGAAGGATTGCCCTACGACAGGCCAAAGACCACCATGAAAAGCTTCAGGATGTGTGAGAATTGTAATTCAGAATATAATGACATTCTTGATCGCCGCTTTCATGCACAACCCATTGCCTGTAACTCGTGCGGACCTGCTTACCAATATAAAGATTCCGTAAAAAGAATTAGCGGTATTAAGCAGATACTCGAAGAGGTTTCAGTGCAGATAGCTTCAGGGAAAACAGTTGCAATTAAAGGTATCGGGGGTTATCACCTGATGTGTGACGCACTGAATAACTCTGCTGTAAGCCAACTGAG
>JBAWXY010000137.1:0-7148 GCA_037143835.1 Bacteroidota bacterium | reverse complement strand
GAGATGATAAAGGAACTTGGCTATTGCAGCGGCATTGAGAATTATTCGCGTTATTTTGACGGAAGAAATCCAGGAACCAGACCTTTCTGTCTGCTCGACTATTTTCCTGATAATTTCATTACAGTAATCGATGAAAGTCATGTCAGTGTTCCTCAGATAAGGGCTATGTTCGGAGGCGACCATTCAAGAAAACAGACACTTGTTGAATATGGATTCAGACTTCCGGCAGCGCTCGACAACAGACCTATGAGGATCGAAGAATTCGAATCACTTACCGGTCAGACAATTTTTGTTAGTGCCACGCCGGCTGATTACGAACTGGAAAAGAGCGAAGGTGTCTTTGTTGACCAGGTAATCAGACCGACCGGACTGCTTGATCCACCAATTGAGGTGCGTCCAAGTCTGAACCAGATAGATGATCTGATGGCTGAGATCGGAGCACGTACCAAAGCAGGGGAAAGGATACTGGTAACAACTATCACTAAAAGAATGGCTGAAGAACTCTCTTCTTACCTGATTAGGTTTGATATAAAATGCAGTTACATTCATTCGGATATCGATACCCTCGATCGAATCGATATAATGGAAGGGCTTCGTACAGGTGCCATTGATGTTCTGGTTGGAGTTAACCTGCTCAGAGAAGGACTTGATCTGCCTGAGGTATCACTGGTGGCTATCCTGGATGCTGATAAAGAAGGATTTCTCAGATCATCACGGTCACTTACCCAGACAGCAGGAAGGGCAGCCCGTAATCTGAATGGTAAGGTTATAATGTATGCCGATAAAATAACCCGGAGCATGCAGCAGACTATTGATGAAACTAACAGACGAAGAGGTAAGCAGTTGAAATACAACGAAGAGATGGGTATAACACCTACTCAGATAACAAGGAAAACCGGATCAGCCCTTAGCGGATTGAGCAAAAAGGGAATAGCTGCAAGAGCCTATATTGAACCGGAACGACCAGATATTGCTGCTGATCCTGTTGTTAAGTACATGAACAGGGAAGCTCTTGAAAAGGCAATCGAAAAGTCGAGAAAAAGTATGGAAAAAGCTGCTGCTGAGCTGGATTTTGTTGAAGCTGCAAGATTCAGGGATGAAATGGCTGACCTCCAAAAACTTCTCAGAAGGAAGTCATAGTGTTTGTAACAGCGGAAGAATATCAGTTGTTATTATTCGGTGCGTGTTGCAATCCAATCTCTTTTGCTGGAGCTTGTTGTCACTGTCCCCACCATAGTTGTTGTCCCTTTAACATGGCCGGTATATGTTGCACCATCAAAACTGAAAGTGATCACATCGCCAGTTAGCCTGCCATCAGTTATATTTGATGTTTTTTTATCAGACTTAAATGTTCCGTAAAGCATCTGGAAATCCTGCCGGATTGTGAGTTCACCCCCCTCGAGTTTCCAGTTACCTTCAATTTTTGCAGGAACAATCCACATAAGAGCGGTGTACCAGCTATTCCAATTCTCTTCTGTCGTGACTTCAAAATCCGGTTCCCAGTCCTCCATAGTAAACGTATTTGATACAATACGTGTACCGGGCTTGAGGTCAAGAAGCCGCGGCCTTAATTTCAGGTTGATCTCAGGCAGCAGAAACATTGTAATCACCGTAGCTTCAGAGAGATCACACTCGAAAAGGTCGGCTTGGATGAATTTTGTCTTCCCGCTGACACCTGCCTCTTCCGCATTTTTTATCGAAAGCTCAACCATATCAGGGTTGTATTCTATGCCAAGCGCACGGGCACCCAGCTTCGCAGCCGCGATAACGGTACGTCCGTCTCCTGAACCGAGATCAATCAAAAAATCTTTTGCTGTAACCTCGGCAATTTCCAGCATTTTATTGACCAGTTCATCAGGTGTGGGTACCCAGATTACATCCTTGCCTTCCTGACCGATGTGTGGAACAAACCCGTTATTATGCGTCTGCTTCTGAGCACACAGACCAACGGTAATACAAGTCAACAGAAGTACAATTAATGCCCGGTTGACGAAACTTGATGACTTCATTGTAAACCTCCTTTCATGGATAATTCAGATATGAATTGAAAGTATTAAATTTACGAAATTTATATTGTATTATTAATCAAGTTATTCACATATTTTGCGATCGCTATTGAAGATGTTAATCCAGGCGATTCCATGCCAATCAGATTAATAAATCCCGGATACCCTCTTTTGCTTTCTTCCATGATATAAAAATCTCTGAGAGGTTCCCCGGGCTTCTGTATCTTGGGACGGATACCCGCCATTTCGGGGGCAATGTCATCAAGCTCAAGGAAAGGAAGGAACTTTTTTGCAGATTTAAAGAATTCCTCCTGCTTTGAAGCAGTCAATTTATAATCATAAATATTTGATTCAAGATATTTTACATCAGGTCCCAGCTTAACGCCTCCGCCCATATCGATTGTAACATGAATCCCTATACCTTCCATGTTATGATGAGGAACCGGGTAAATCAGCCTTTTTATTAGTCGGTTTTTTGGAGGATTGACCCTGAAATATTCCCCTTTGCAGAAAAGTATTTTCAGTGTATCATCATCTATTCCAACCATCTCAGATACTTTGTCTGATGTAAGCCCCGCGGAATTGATAACGATCCTTGAAGTGAAACTGTAATTCATTTTATCTGCATCGGGAAGGGTGATCTCGTATCCGTTCTTAATCCGTTTTATCCCTGTCACTTCACTTCCGTAAACAACCTGACCACCATTATTAATTGTATTGGTTTCATATTGCTTCATAAGGGAATGGGAGTCAACGATTCCTGTGGAGGGTGAAAAGAGTGCTTTTAAAGCGAAGATGTTTGGTTCCATTTCAGCTATCTGTTCCCTCTCAAGCACCACCAGATCATCAACACCGTTTTTAATCGCTGTCTGCCTGATACCTTCGATAACAGCAATCTCCTCTTCAGAAGTTGCCACAATCAGCTTACCGCAATTATTAAATGGCACATCATATTTTCTGCAAAAGTCATAAATAAGTCCCTTCCCCTCAACACAAAGTCTGGCCTTAAGACTATCTTTTGTATAATAGATCCCGGCATGTATTACTTCACTGTTCCGGCTGCTGGTCTCCTGCCCGAATGACGGATGTTTTTCAATCAGGAAAACATTCTTGTGTTCCTCTGATACCTTTTCAGCAATGGCAAGTCCGACAACACCTGCACCTATTATCGTTATTTCTGCATCCATCATTTCACTTTTTCTGATATTCTGTAATTTTAAGAACCTTTTCAGGCTATCAAAAATAATTGAAAAAACCAGACTTGGTATATAACACTTTAATCTTATGTATATTTACAGAACAAAGGATATGGAGCACAATAAAAAACCAATTAGTAAATTATTATTAATACTTCTTTATTAATCTGATAATCAATATGAGGAATACATTACGGTATTTATTACTATTGTTAACTATCATATATTTATGCAGTTGCAGAGATAAAAGCAAAATCGACAGGTTTGCCCTTGTTACACGTCATAATATTGAAAACTCACTGATAGACAGCCTGAATTCATTATCTGTAGGAAATGGTGAATTTGCCTTTACTGTGGATATTACAGGATTACAGACTTTTCCGGAGTTTTACTCTAAAGGTATTTCCCTTGGAACAATGTCTGACTGGGGGTGGCATACCGGAGAAAATCCTGAAAATTTTCAGTTGGGGTATGTTTATAAAACTTATGACGTTCATGGAAGAAAAGTAGATTATGTCCGGCAGTTCAGAGCAAACGAAGATTTACGGAAGGCAGAGGCGTCCGATTGGCTGAGAAGTAATCCGCATCGTATTCATCTTGGAATGATAGGGTTACAGATATTAAAAGAAGATGGGACAGAAATATCAATTTCCGATGTCAGAGATCCTGTTCAGAAGCTCAACCTGTGGACCGGGAAGATTGATAGCAGGTTTATTATTGAAGGAGAACCAGTCCATCTGAAGACGGTTTGCCACCCTGATTATGATATGATTTCAGTTAAGATAATTTCAGGCTTAATCGGTAAGAACCGGCTTAAAATTAAGATCAACTTTCCTCTTGGAGTCTCTTCTCCAAAGGGTTATGATTTTAATTCTCCCGATAAACATACTACCCGAATCATAGCTGACACAAACAATCTGACAATTTTCAGCAGGAGTCAGGATAGTGATAAGTATAATGTTATAGTCTGGCGCAATAATGCTGAATTAAAAGAGGTTACGCAGCATATGTACTATCTCGAGCCTCAGCGGACCGATTCTGTCTGGTCATTTTCATGTCAGTTCTTAAAAACAACCGGGACCGGAAGTATTCAAAATTTTAATGAAACTGAAAAGGCCAGTAAAAAGAGCTGGGAACAATTCTGGTCAACCGGTGGTGCTGTAGATTTCTCGGAATGCACCGATCCGAGGGCAACTGAACTTGAAAGACGTGTTATCCTTTCCCGATACCTTACAAAAATCCAGTGCAGCGGCTCACTGCCACCTGCTGAAACCGGCCTGACATACAACAGCTGGTTTGGAAAGTTCCACCTTGAGATGCATTGGTGGCATGCGGTTCATTTTGCTTTGTGGCAGAGGGAAGAAGTCCTTGAAAAGCAGATGACCTATTACTTCAATATATTCGAAAATGCTAAAAAGACTGCAGAGCATCAGGGCTATGAAGGTGTGAGGTGGCCCAAGATGGTTGGTCCCGATGGGAGGGAGAGCCCAAGCACAGTTGGAACATACCTGATCTGGCAGCAGCCACATGTCATCTTTTTTGCTGAATTGCTATATAAAAACACTGTAAACAAAGAAGAAATACTTAATAAATACAGGGATCTGGTCTTTGCAACAGCTGACTTCATGGCCTCTTATGCCTGGTTTGACAGTACAAGAAACCGCTATACATTGGGACCGGTTTTAATTCCTGCTCAGGAGAGCTTAAAACTGGAGACTTCTGTTAATCCTCCCTTTGAGCTTGTTTACTGGTACTGGGGATTGAAGACTGCACAGGATTGGAAAAGGCGGCTGAATCTTGAACCTGTTCCCAGATGGACTGATATTACTGAAAAAATATCGGAACTCCCGGTACAAGATGGTTTATACCTATGTTCTGAAGATACAAAAGATTCATATCAGAACCCGAGGTATATGAGCGATCATCCGATAGTTTCGGGTATTTTTGGAGTATTACCCGAAACAAAACTGGTTGATCCTGAGATTCTTGGCAATTCTCTTGACACAATAATGAAAAAATGGAACTGGAAAACGACATGGGGCTGGGATTTTCCGATGCTGGCAATGTCAGCAGCTTCGATTGGGAGAGCAGAACTTGCTATGGACTTTTTACTAATGGATGCCCCCAAGAACCGGTATTTAATGAATGGGCATAATTACCAGGAAGCGAGGCTGTCGATTTATCTGCCCGGCAATGGGGGCCTTCTGACTGCTGTTGCAAAAATGTGTGTTTCAGACCAGTTCCCTGATAATGGCAAATGGAAAGTGAAATGGGAAAACCTTAATTCTTATGTCGAATAATAACTTAGTAACTTTATAAAAACAATCAAGAATATGAACCGAGTCCCGATGTGTCGGGACGAGTTACATCATACCACTAAAAACAAATATATTATGATGAAATTAATAATCTTTATCCTGATCCTTCTATCCTGCTCTGAGCAGAAAAATGAACCAGACTGGAGTCTGGTATGGTCTGATGAATTCAATTATACCGGATTGCCCGATACTTCAAAGTGGGGAAATGAAGTCGGTTTTATCAGGAACAATGAACTTCAGTATTACACAAAACAACGACTTGATAATTCAAAAGTTGAGAATGGCAATCTCCTGATAATCGGGAAAAAGGAATCATATATAAATGCAAATTACACATCGGCAAGTCTGGTTACCGATCGCAAGCACAGCTGGACTTACGGTAAAATCGATGCCCGGATCAAGTTGCCAAAAGGACAGGGTATGTGGCCGGCATTCTGGATGCTGGGACAAAACATTCACCAGGTTGGCTGGCCAAAATGCGGCGAGATCGACATAATGGAGCATATAAATAATGAGGATCTTTTGCATGGGACTCTGCATTGGTATAACGAGAAGCATGTTTCTTCGGGAGGAACCACTCCATGCGATGTTACTCAATATCATAATTATACAGTTGAGTGGGACAAAGAGGCTGTGAAGTGTTTTCTAGATGGTAATAAATACTGGGAAGTAAGTATCAAAGACAGTATTAACAGTACGGCCGAATTCCATAAGCCACATTACATTATTCTCAATCTGGCAATTGGTGGAAACTGGCCGAAAAACCCTGATGCAACAACACTATTCCCCGATACGATGTATGTCGATTATGTAAGAGTTTATCAGAATGTTACAAAATAGATTTCAGATGAAACACTTTAATTTCCGGATTAATACCAGCAAAACCATAATGACGGTTCTGATTTTAAGTCTCTCTTTACCGCTTAAGTCGCAAACCACACCTGACGGATCTGCACCACAATTCCTTTTTCCCGATTTTACAATGGGTAAAGTCAAAATGAAAAACGGCAGAAGTCAAACTACAGTGTTGAATTATAATACCGTATCAGAAAAGATGGTATATGAGAAGGATGGCAATCTGTATGATATGGTGAATACCGAAATGATGGATACTGTTTTCGTGCAAAACAGTAAGTTTGTGCCGGTAGGTAAGGTGTTTTATGAAGTATTGCTGGTGGCGCCAATCTCCCTGTTTGTCCAGCATAAAGGGGATTTATTGCCTCCCGGAACTTCGGCAGGTTACGGCGGTACATCACAGGTTTCCAATACTAAACAGATGACATCAGTTCAACTTTCAAGCGGTTATTATAATCTGAAGTTGCCTGCAGATTATATAGTAAAAGCAAATCCTGTTTATTGGATCAGAAAAGATAATATCATTTACAGTTTTATAAATGAAAAGCAGTTCCTTAAAATATTCCCCGGTAAGGAAGGGGATCTGAAACAATTTATTAAACAAAACCGGATTAAGTTTAATAAACTGTCCAATCTGGTCAGCCTGGTTGAACACTGTAATGAATTGATCCGATAATAAAATATTTAAGCCTTCCCGCTTTCACAGAAAGGCTTACTGTTTTATCGGTCGGGGTGATCCGACTCGAACGGACGACCACTTGCACCCCATGCAA
>JBAWXY010000136.1:0-7175 GCA_037143835.1 Bacteroidota bacterium | reverse complement strand
CTGTATTTTTAACAAAATCTTTGGAGAGATGGCCAGTGCACCGGATAAAAAAGAAATTCAGAAAATAGACGTCGAAAAAATCCTCTATTCTAAAAATCCGGCACTCAAAAAGGCTGTACCCGGATTCGTTGTAAACTACCTGAAAAGAATTGTGCATCAGGATGATCTGAATGGTTTTCTGGAAAAATGGGGTCATCTGAGAGATGCTGAATTAATAGAGGCCTGGCTGAGGCATTTTGAAATTAAATTCAATATCATTGGGAGTGAAAATATCCCCAAAACAGGCAGATATATATTCGTTTCAAATCACCCTCTTGGCGGACTTGACGGACTGGTATTTATTTATGTATTATCGAAATATTTCCCTGACATAAAATTTCCTGTAAACGATATACTTACTAATATCGAAAACCTGTCAGGCATTTTTCTTCCGGTAAATAAGCATGGATCTCAGGGAAAGGATGCAGCCAGGAAGATTGAAGAGGCATACTCTTCCGGAAGCCAGATACTCTATTTCCCGGCAGGATTATGTTCAAGAAAGGAAAGGGGTGTTGTTAAGGATCTGCAGTGGCATAAAAGTTTCATATCAAAGGCAATACAACATAAAAGAGATATTGTTTCCGCATATTTTTCCGGCAGAAATTCCAATTTTTTCTATAACCTCTCCAATATCAGAAAATTCTTAGGCATCAAAGCTAATATAGAGATGCTCTATCTTGCTGATGAGATGTTCAAACAAAAGGATAAAGAGATCCGGCTGGTTTTTGGTAAAACAATACCATGGGAAACCTTTGATAAAACCAGATCTGCATTGGAATGGGCCGATTGGGTTAAATCTAAATCGTACGAACTCGAATCATTTATTTCCGTATAATTACAGAATTAAAAAAAAGATTAAATTGCATTGAATTTTTTGAAAATAATATTCGCATAAATCAATACCACTTATTAAGATTCAATGAAACCCGTTGTTGACCAATTACCAAAGGATCAGATAATTGCCGAATTAACGAGTGATAAACTTCTTCGCAGGACCAATAATGGCAACAATGAGGTTTATATTTTTGACAATAATAACTCTCCTGCCCTTATGCACGAAACTGGCCGGGTGAGGGAGTTAACTTTTCGTCATGCAGGAGGTGGTACAGGAAAAGAGATCGATATTGACGATTTTGACACGGCAAAGGTTGATCCTCAGAAGCAATTAATAGTATGGGATCCTGAAAACAAGGAAATAATTGGTGGTTATCGTTTTTATTTTCCCAAAAAAGGCTGTACAAACTGCGATATAACCAAACTCGCATCATCAGCTTATTTTCATTTTTCTGAAAAATTTCTTTCAAAGTATTATCCTCATCTGATGGAGCTTGGCCGGTCATTTGTTCATCCCGACTATCAATCGCGTTCCATGGGCAGGAAAAGTCTGTTTGCCCTTGATAATCTCTGGGATGGCCTTGGTGCTATAATAATTGATAATCACCACCTTAAGTACCTATTCGGAAAAGTGACAATGTATCCTCATTTTAATCAGAAAGCCAGAGATATGATCCTCTATTTTCTGAAGAGGCACTTCAAAGATCCCGATCAACTTGTTACTCCCATTGAACCTGCTAATATTGATATTCATCAGGAAGCCATGAAAAAGATTTTCAGGGGATGGAGATATAAGGAAAATTATAAGATTTTGTCAAGAGAGGTCAGAAACCTCAATGAGAACATTCCTCCGCTTATTAATGCCTACATGAACCTATCGCCTACCATGCGTACTTTCGGCACTTTTATTAATCATAAATTCGGCGATGTTGAGGAGACAGGAATAATGATTACTCTTAGGGATATTTACGTTGAAAAGATTAACAGGCACCTCTCTTCCTATAAAAAAGACTTCGAAATAACATGGTTTTCCCACGAGAATCAATAAGCACGTATATTTCTGCCTTCCATGTAGTTAACAAAAGACTGGTTTACTACTTTATTTCCTCCCGGGGTTGGATAATTACCGGTAAAATACCAATCACCCATATGACCAGGACAAGCCTTGTGAAGACCTTCTATCGATTGGTACACAATTTCAACCTCTGCTTTTATTTCATCTGATTTAAGCATTGAGGATATTTTCTTTGATATCTCGTCGGGGCAAAAAGGCTTATATATTTCCCTGACTACATTTCTTATCTCGTCAACGGGTTTCCTGAGTTCGGCAACAGCCTCATCATAAGCCTTTTGGATCAATGATTCTTTCCCTGTATCCTTCAACAGCTCAATTGCCGCTTTGAATGCTATAAAATCGCCCATTTTTGCCATGTCAATTCCATAGTAATCGGGGTATCTCACCTGCGGTGATGAAGAGACCACAATTATTTTCTTCGGATCCAGTTTATCAAGAATCCGGATTATACTTTTCTTTAATGTGGTGCCTCTGACAATCGAGTCATCAATAACAACAAGATTATCTATACCGCGCCTGATGACCCCATACGTAACATCATATATATGTCCTACAAGATCATCGCGACTGCTATCTTCAGTTATGAATGTTCGTAGCTTTGCATCCTTTACTGCAATTTTTTCTACTCTTGGCCGTTGCTGAATAATTTTTTCAAGCTCCTCCCTTGTAAGGTACTTTCCCCTGCTGAGAATATGATCAATTTTTACGTGGTTAAGATAATCTTCGATACCCTTTATCAAACCATAAAAAGCACTTTCAGCAGTATTCGGGATATATGAAAAAACAGTATGGTCAAGATCATAGTTCACTGCTTTCAGAACAGGATGCGTCAACAGTTCTCCAAGTTTCTTTCTTTCCCTGTAAATAGCCTTATCCGTTCCTCTTGAAAAATATATTCTTTCAAATGAGCATTTTCTTTGTTCGGTCTCCTCCCTGATCTTTTCAATAGTTGTTTCTCCCGATGATTTAATTATAATAGCGCTTGCAGGTGGAAGCTCTTTGACATTATCGGTTCTGACATTAAATATTGTCTGAATAACAGGTCTTTCAGAAGCAACAACAACTACCTCATCGTCAATATAATAATAAGCAGGTCTGATACCAGCCGGATCTCTCATGACAAATGCATCACCATGGCCAACCATGCCGGCCATTGCATAACCTCCATCCCAGTTACGGCTTGCTTTTCTCAGGATAGAAGTAACATCCAGATTTTTCTCTATCAGCGGGGATATCTCTTTTTTTGAAAAGCCTTCATCCTTGAATTTGCGGAACAATCTCTCATTTTCCTCATCGAGGCGATGTCCGACATTTTCAAGTATTGTTACTGTATCGGAAAAATCAACAGGGTTCTGACCCAACTCGACCAGGCTGCTGAAAACTTCTCCGACATTTGTAAGGTTAAAATTACCTGCCATGACAAGGTTTTTTGATCTCCAGTTATTCTCACGGCTTACGGGGTGCACATAGTCTATGTTATAATTCCCGTAAGTGCCGTACCTCAGGTGTCCCAGATAGATGTCGCAGGTAAACGGAACATTTTCCTTAATAAAAGCCGGATTTTTAAAATCATCAGGGTGAGTACTGGCAAATGCATTAATATCTTCATAAATCAGGCTGAAAATCTCTTTTATAGGATTAGCTATGTTTGATCTTTGCCTGAAAATATACCTGTTGCCAGGCAGAACATTTAATTTTATTCCGGCTATACCGGCACCATCCTGGCCCCTGTTATGCTGCTTTTCCATCATAAGGTACATCTTCTGCAATCCATAGCTCCAGGTACCGTATTTTTCAATATAATATTCCATCGGCTTACGCAATCTTAACATTGCTATGCCGCATTCATGTTTGATCCTGTCGCTCATAACTATTTTGTATTCAGTTCCGGGAAATTTATAAAATCAGGAACGATATATGCATCGGGAAACTCCTTGCTGATTATTAAAAACAACTTTGTTGCCTCGGTTTTTGTTCTGAAGTCGCCTACCCTCACCATATACCAACCTGGATTATCATATAATCTATATGCACTGATATCCTGAAACTTGTCTATAAATTCCTGACTAGCCTTATTTGATTCCTCCCGTGCATTCCTGACGGAGCTGCGGTAAATCTGGATTCTGAAACCATCCATGCCATAATAGCCATTTTTTTCTTTAAGATTTTTATTGACTAGTATATATCTGCTGATCAGAGTATCAATTGCCGGATCCTGAATAATATTAAGCTGACCTGCACGGGAATTGTTATCTGACCTTTTGAACAGGTCAGATGTTTTGACTATCGATTGGGCTAAGCTAAACCCGGTTGAAAAGCCCAGAATAGTAATAAACAAAAAAAGTTTTCTGATCATTCGGCAAAAATAACATTTCGTTGACAGATTAAAAAGGAATTTCTATCCCAACTCTGCTGCCAGTTCGTCAGTCATCTCAAGGTTATGATATACAAACTGGATATCATCATCATCTTCAAGTGTATCTATAAGTCTGAGAACTTTTCTTGCAGATTCAAGGTCAAGTTTCTTAGTGTCGCCGGGAATCCTTTTCAATCCGGCTTCTTCCGGTTCAATACCGAGTTCATTGAGTTTCCTGTTAACGCTTCCGAAATCTTCCATAGCGCATGTTACAGTAATCATGTCGCAATCAACTTCAAAATCAGCTGCGCCGGCATCAATCATTTCAAGCTCAACATCTTCAAGAGAAAATCCTTCATTTTTAATAGTAAAAATACCTTTTCGGTCAAAAAGGAAACTCAGTGATCCATTAGTTCCAAGATTCCCTCCATGCTTATTGAAAGCTGACCTCACAGAAGCCACTGTCCTGTTATTGTTATCAGTAAGGCACTCTACAAATACAGCTACACCGCATGGCCCATACCCCTCAAATGATGTCTCGGCGAAACTTTCAGCATCTGCCCCCGTAGCCTTCTTGATCGCTCTATCAATATTATCTTTAGGCATATTAGCGCCTTTCGCATTCTGAACGGCAAGCCTGAGCCTTGCATTAGATTCGGGATCGCTGCCTCCCTCTTTTGCAGCAATTAGTATCTCCTTGATAATTTTGGTAAATTTCTTTCCCCTTTTTGCATCTATTGCCCCTTTTTTCCGCTTAATGGTTGACCACTTAC
The DNA here is from genome assembly GCA_037143835.1 of Bacteroidota bacterium. Lineage (GTDB taxonomy): Bacteria > Bacteroidota > Bacteroidia > Bacteroidales > VadinHA17 > LD21. Next base: position 2,098 of record JBAWXY010000136.1, on the reverse strand, counting down.
TATGACCTGACATACTATAAATATTTATTATACAGAATGCAAAATTAAATAATTCTTTCAAACCTCGTTCATACTTTATACTTTTGTGCGACAAATGTAAGGCGTCGGGCATCGGGCATCGGGCGTCAGGCTTCAGGTGTATATAAAAACAATACCTGTTGCCTGTTGCCTGTAGCCAGCAGCCTTTTACTACATTTTGATTTCAATATTCAATGTCAAAAAAAGTATATATAGAGACCTATGGCTGTCAGATGAATGTTGCTGACAGTGAGGTTGTTGTATCTATTCTATCGGGAGCCGGATATGTTTTTACTGATAATGTTGGTGATGCAGGATTAATATTAATAAATACCTGTTCAATCCGTGATAATGCTGAACAACGTATCTGGGGCCGTCTTAAAGCTATCAGCCATCTGAAAAAACGGAAGCATGATGTAAAAATCGGAATAATAGGATGTATGGCAGAGAGGTTGAAGGAGAAATTAATTGAAACAGATCAGCTGGTTGATATAGTTGTCGGCCCGGATGCCTATCGCGAGCTCCCTTTGCTTGTTGCTGAGGCTGAGGCAGGGCACAAAGCAGTAAATGTTCTTCTCTCCCGGGAAGAGACATATGCTGATATATCTCCCGTAAGAATGGATAAAAACGGAGTTTCATCCTTTGTTTCAATAATGAGGGGATGCAATAACATGTGTGCCTACTGTGTTGTCCCTTATGTCCGTGGAGCAGAAAGAAGCCGTAACCCCGAATCTATCCTTAAAGAGGTTAAAGATCTGTATAAGATGGGCTACAGAGAAGTAACACTTCTCGGCCAAAATGTTGATTCCTATAAATGGGATAGCAACATCGAGGCTACCGGCTTTCCTGAACTTCTTGAAAAAGTCGCACTGATAAATCCCCTGTTGCGGGTAAGGTTTTCAACTTCTCATCCGAAAGATATTTCAGATGACCTTCTCCATACTATTTCCAGGTATGAAAATATATGTAAACACATCCATCTGCCTGCCCAGAGCGGAAGCAGCCGCATTCTTAAACTTATGAACCGTGAATATTCAAGGGAATGGTACATGGACCGGGTTAATACAATACGTACCATTATTCCTGATTGTGCCCTGTCGACCGACATGATAACAGGGTTTTGCACTGAAGCAGAAGAGGATCATAAAGAATCTCTCTCTCTCATGGACTGGGCTGGTTTTGATTTTGCTTATATGTTCAAGTATAGTGAAAGACCGGGTACAAAGGCAGCTAGAAAATATAAAGATGATATTGCTGAGAATATAAAATCAGAAAGATTAAGTGAAATGATCTCCCTTCAAAATAAGCTTTCCGCACAAGCCAAAAAAAATGATGTGGGAAAAGTCTATGAAGTTCTGATTGAGGGATTTTCGAAAAGATCTGATGAATATTTATCAGGACGCACTTCCCAGAATAAGGTTGTTGTTTTTCCGGGATACAACCTTAAAAAGGGTGAATATGTAAAGGTTTTAATTGAGAGGTGTACTTCAGCGACTCTTATCGGCAAAAGTATTTAAACGCTGAATTATTTGGTCTTCTCTTCTCTTCGGTTTAACTTGCACTTAACATTTATGCTATCAAAAATGAAAATAAAAATATTCTTCCTTATTCTAATATCTGTTTTGTCAATAACAGCTTCTTCGGGACAAAAAAACAATAAAAAAATTATTGTTTCCGGTTTAGTAACAGATGCTCAGAAGAAACCGGTTGCCGGAGCCATGATACTTATTGATAAGAAAAATACCAACATCGTTACTGACAGTAAAGGCTTTTATAAAATAAAGATCCGTCCTGATGCAGGATTGATAACGGTCTTCACCTTGAATAACGGGGTTCGGGAGGCAATAATTGAAGGGCGGACAACTATCAATTTTAGCTTAAGCGGAACAGCTTCTTCACAAAATAATAAACGGGATAACAATGAAGCCGATAAGGCTGTAAATATAGGTTATGGTTCCGTTGATCCGAAAAATTTAACCACACAGGTCAACAGATTAGATGTTAAGGATAATAAATATGCTTCATATTCTAATATTTACGAGGTGCTAAGGGGTACGGTTCCTGGTGTTCAGGTAAGCGG
>JBAWXY010000135.1:0-7356 GCA_037143835.1 Bacteroidota bacterium | reverse complement strand
TAGCCGGACCGCTGTATGCCAGACCGTGCAATCCCTCAACTGTACGGGTGCCTTTAATTCCCAGACGCGGAATAGAAAGTCGTGTTGCCAGGCAACTTAATTTCTCATCTTGTGTCATTAATGAAATCAGGTTTTTTATCCGTTCATCCTCAGATAGACGGGTATCCTGAAAAGGGTAATTCTGTGCAGATGAGATCAGATGCACAAATCCTAAAAACAGTAATAAACTTAATTTTTTCATAATGACAGATTTCTGATATTTTTCATAATTTTTGACATGTTATCCCATCCATGGCCGCTGTCTATCTTTTACCTGTGATAGTGTGTTAAGTGTAATATTTACATCTTCAACTATCTGAAAATCATACATTCCCATACAGACAAAATCAGCCCCATTGGTAAATGCATATTTCAGACCATCCTCCGGTTTGATAGCTCCTGCTGCCAGAACCTTGAAAGCAATCCACGGTTCCTTAAGGGTGCCCATATACCTGATGGTCTCTTCCGGATCATAGTCGAAAATATTATCTTTCCAGACTGCACTTGTCTGTGCCGACCAGTAATTATGGTTATGGCAGGTCTTAACCCAAAAATCAGGTTTCAATCCATGTTCTACACAAACTTTTATGGCCTCTATCCTGTGAGCACCGATTCCGGCTGGCTTACCGTTACTGCGTATCTCCTCAAGACCCTTTCTGATAAGTTCCATTCGGTCAGCAACTGTTCTTTTCCCTGGATCCTCCCATTCAGAATTTGCCCAGCGGTCGGTTATTTCACCCTGACAATAGAGAGCATCCCAATCGGACTTAAGCGAAAGCTCTATTCCTTTCTGAAAATCGAGGTTTGTTCCGCAGTCGGAAATGAATTTAATATTACCCCGGAATTCATGTTTATATTTCTGAAATATTCTTCCCATCTGAGGATTAGAGATTATGGCATTCATACCGCATTTTTCGCCTAATGCCAATGTTTGCATCACTTTTTCGTCTGTATGGTAGGTCTTTACCAGTTTAGATACATATATCAGGTCGCGGGCATGAGCCCATCCGCCGATAAGGTTACCACCCATTATGAGACGGCTGAGTTCAAACTGAGCAGGCTGTCCGTTTTTACCGGTATATCTTATTATCCCTTTGGGAATCTGTCCCTTAAGATCCTTGAGCGAGGAATAATTGAACTTCAGCAATGTAGCGCTTGAGTTTGCATCAATCCCTTCAACTTTGAGCAACTTCTCCTCAAAACTGTCCCATTTCTTTTTCCGGTATAACGCATATGCAAAAACTCCAAGTGCAGGAATTGAGATGAGGTCTCTGATAGCTTCGCGTCGTCCAACTCCGCTTCGGGTGTCTGTACGGAGATCAGCAACCGGTTTACGGGCTTTTTCCTCTTTCCACCTGTTATAAAGCCGGTCAATACTGAAATGATAGTCAGATGATATAAATATGAAAGCAATAAGCATAAAAAACTCAATAAGAGTTTTGTTTACCCAGAGATAACTGCCCTCAACCGGAACACCAACTGTAAAACCCGGAACTGGCGGGTAGGCTACATAATAGAAGAGGAGCATTACGGCACCACCTGCACTCGCCCATCGCGTCAGTAATCCGAACATCAGCCCTAATCCTACAAGGATCATTCCCCAGATATTGAGAAAATCAACGATGGCAACGATCGCGGCACTTCCGGCCATTGAATGAAAAAGTGGTGAAAATATCCACTGCGAACCTGCCAGATAAGGTGCTGAACTCCAGTCAGTAATAAGAATTTTAGTTATTCCTTCATATAAAAAGTGCCAGCCTATTGTTATTCTTATAACAGTAAACAGCCATGGGGTCAGTTTGTTAAAGTCAATTTTTGATTTTGTTTTCATAAAGTTTCAGGTAAAGTTAAAGTTTATAATGGAGGAGTTTAAGAAGTAACTTTATATAATTAAATCCAATCAAATAAGTACTTCGGATCATATTCGACATCAAACTTCTGTAATAACTTCAGGTATTCCTCTTTGAATGATAATTTTTTGTGATGATCTTCCTGAGAATTAATATATTGAATTACATCATCAATCTGGGAGTGTCCATATGAAAAGGCTCCATATCCTTCCTGCCATTGGAACTTACCCGGCAGCCATTTGTTTTCGTTTATGAATTTTGATGAAATTGCTTTTATATCCCTTAGTAAATCGGGTAAAGGTTGTGAAGGATTATACCCGATAAAAATATGAATATGGTCGGACATAGAATTAATTGCCAATAATTTGTGTTTTCTGTTTTGTATTATGCCTGTTATATATTTATGAAATTCCTCTTTATGTTTTACTGGAATTACATTTTCATGTCCCATGGGTGAAAAAACCAATTGAAGGTAAATTCGTGTATAAGTGTTTGCCATACTAATTATAATTACAAATTATTCTAATATACATAAATAATAAAAGTATAGAAATTTTATAAATCGGTCACCACTACGGGGTTAAAATATTAGACAAACCAATTTTCTACAAACAGGCCGCCGCTACGCGGCTAAAATTAAAACCAATTTCCTGCTTCTTCAAGCACCGTAGGTGCGTCCTGTTTGTAGTAATACACCTATTAACCATGAAATAGCTCCGTAGGAGCGACCTGATCTAAATAATTCGTTTTCATCTGCATCCAATTTCTTTTTACTTTTTACTTGTTAGTTGTTCCTTTTTTCCAATGAATCAACCTTTTCATCGAATTTCTTTTTCATCTCGGGATCGAACTCTGCTTTCTTTTTCCACTCCTCTGACCCATAAACTCCGGCTCTGGAATAATCAAACGGAACAAATTTTATCTTCTTTACTACTGATAAGTTTTTAAAATGAAAATCAAATCCTGAAGGATTTACAAAAAGCGGGTCGGAAATGATTGAATGAACATCTTTTCCGGATTTCTGCCAGTCAGAAAAGGTCTTATCAGAAAACATAATATCTTTTTTACGCGTATCCCAGTAACAATTAAAATCAGACAACAGGTTGAATTTAGACCAGTTATTAACAAGCAGACTGCCCCTGTCGAAATAGATAATATTGTTGGTAAAGCTGATTGACCTGTGCTCTTCTACACGCGTGGCCTGCAACTGACCTCTTATATTCAAAGCAAAAATATTATTTCTTATAATATTCTCTTTCCCGTAATGCTGATGAAATCCTGAATTCTTGCAGACATAAACCAGGTTGTTTTCTTCAACTATTCCAAATGATCCCTCATCGGTATAAAGGCCCCATCCGCCATAATCGAAAGAATAGATATGATGTATCACATTATTTGAGACTGTTGTTCCTTCCGATGCACCAAGAGTATATACACCTCCCATATCGCAAAGTTCACCCCATCCCAGGTGATGTATGTGGTTGAATTCGATCATATTTCGCTTCGATGGACTCGGAGCATATCCCCACACCCAACCTGCGGAAATACCTGAATATCTGAAATTTGCTATCTCATTATGAGTCAATTTATTATCATTTGCATTGAAAATAATAATTCCGACTGCACACGGAAAAACATATCCTGCATCCCTGATTATATTATTGTCGATCGTGATGTTATTGGTAATCTCATTCTGATCGGGACGGATTACTGTTTCGCCTATTTTTACACCCCCGGCTCCCAGATCATGCATATATGTCTGATTAACAGTACAGTTACTGCATGCCATCCTGAACCAAAAAGCATATGTTCCGGTATGAGCTATTTCGCAATTCTGAAAAGTGATATTGTTTGCATAATCCAGTGTAACTACTGCTTCAACCGGTGCAGCAGCCTGTGCAGGTTCATTTCCATCGACCGGTGTCTGATATCCGGCATATTCAAAAATCAGGTTTTCAAAACGGATATTCTCAACCTTTTTCCCTGATGTCAGATCACCCTGAATAACAATAAATTCTTTTAATACAGGAGCAAAGAATGATGTATTTTCAATTGTTTCGCCTTCCTGAGGTATATAATATATGTATCCCGAGCGTTCAAGATACCATTCACCAGGTGCATCAAGGGCAGATTTATAGTTTTCAACGAGATAACGTGTTTTGTTATTCAGAGGGTTCCATGGTTTCATTCCTTCACCTACCGTATATACCGATGAATTCTTTTTGCTATAACCTGTTACCCGCTTTCTTGTATTATCCCAGTTATGGTAAAATATTATAAGTGCATCCTGATAGTCCTGTTTGGAAAAAGACTGAAAACAAGTCGCATCGGTACTGTCCAGCTCAATATTTTGTAAAGCCAGTTCCGGAGACCTACCCTCTCCTTTTTCAATCACTGTTTCAGTTACTTTTTCGATGAAGTAAAATCCGCTGTTTGGAGTCCTGGCCCTTACAACCCTTCTGCCATTAACATAAAGCTGTTCAAAATAAGAGTTATAATAAGCAACCTGAGGAACGAATGCTCTCCAGAGTTTATCGTTCACTTTTTCAAAACCGGTTATCGGAACTCCGCCTCTGAAAACAACCTTTTTTCCCGGGTCAGCTTTAAAGATCATCGGGGAAACCGGTGTACCTCCATCAGCAACAATCAGATCTAACGGCTGGAACATAAAGTATTCGCCTTCAAGTGCAATTACTTCGACAGGCTGACTGGATTGGTTGTTCATTCTTAACTCTCTTGCTTTGTCGCGTGCTGCAGTTAATGTGGCAAGGGGTTTTTCAATTGTGCCGGGGTTCATGTCATTACCTGCCGGCGAGAGGTAAAACTTCTGGGCAAAAACCGGATTCTGACTAAAACAAAACATCACAATCATCAATCTGACAAGTAATTGCGTTTTCATATCCATTATATAAATTTAACCTTATAAGCTATGTATTTAAAAAATAAAAAGCAACTGACAACAACTGATTCTTAGCTTACTGTATTCCATTTCCAAAATCTTCAATGGCAAAAAAGTATTTTGTAACTTGTCCGCTTAAAAACAAATTTATGAAACAATTTGGAATCATTGCGGGTCAAATTATTTCAGGGCTTCTAATGATCTTCATTTTTAATAGTTGTGCAGTTGTTAAAACACCATATTTTAAGACAGGTTATTATCAAAAAACAGTATCCCGTTTAGACAGCATAAAATCAGGAATAATTTGCGTAAATGATTCCATTTATGCCGGATTTTCACGGATAAGTATCACTCCTTCCCTGAACAATATTGTTGAGAACCCTGAGGATGGGCGAATAAATAAAGTCCCAATAGCCGGGTTCGGCCAACGCAAAGGAAAATTTGCGACAGGTGTTCATGATAGTATTTTTGTTAAAGCAGTTGCTTTGAAGGCAGGTCAGCAAACAATGGTCCTTGTAAGTGCCGATTTGCTTATTATGCCACCCAACATCACAGATTCAGTTACCTCATTACTATCTAAAGAGGGTCTGCAGCGAAACCAGCTATTCTTTTCGGCTACACACACTCATTCAAGCATTGGAGGCTGGGGGTATGGCTTAATTGCAAAACTCTTTGCAGGAAAAGAAAATATTAATATTGAAAAATGGCTTATCAACCAGATAAAAAAGGCAGTACTTGATGCAATTTCAGATTTGCACCCGGCTAAGTTGGGATCAGGAAGTTTTAACGCTTCCCCATATACCCGAAACCGACTTACAGGTAATCCGGGGGAAAAAAATGATGAATTCAATTTTATTCTGCTTGAACAAACTGGACGGAGAAAAGCGATAATTGGGTCATTTTCTGCCCATGCCACAACTATTGGAAGGAAAAATATGCAGCTAAGCGCAGACTATCCAGGGTATTGGGAACGAAAAATGGAAGATACAACAGCTTATCTGGCAATGTTCTGTGGTGGTTCAATGGGGAGTCAAAGTCCGGTTGGCCAGGGAGATGAATTTGAAAGCGCACAATATATCGGTGAAGCACTGGCTGATAGTCTGTCAGCCCATTTGAAGAAAGTTACAATGAATGAAAAACTAAAAATATCCGCTTTGTCTTTAAAAATTCTTTTGCCTGAATATCATATGAGGTTAACAACAAATATCAACCTTACATCAGGTTTAAGTAACAGATTAATGCCATTGCCAAAAAACGTTTATTTGCAGGCATTGAGAATTAATAATTTAATCTGGTTTTTTACCCCTGGTGATTTTAGCGGAGAATCAGCGCTGCAAATTAAAAATTTGCTGGCAGCAAAAGGATATGAAGCCATAGTCTCTGGCTATAATGGCAGTTATGTCGGGTATATAATTCCGGGTAAATATTTCTATCTTGATCATTATGAAACTAAATTGATGGGTTGGTTTGGTCCGACGATGGGAGATTATACAATGGACCTTATTGACCAGATGGCCAGTGCAATAATTCTAAATAACTAGGGAAAGGGAAATTTGCACCAAAAGGAACTCAATTACTCCATCACTTCATCACTCTTTCACTGTATCATTCCTTTCAGTAATGGATAGTCTGAGGTATCTGAAAATGGATTTGGATTTAGAGGTATTAAACATTAAATTTGAATTTTGATAGTGAAATTCAACAAAATCTGGTTGGGAAATATAAATCCAATACCTGATGTTATCCCTGTCTGAACAATATTTAATTGAATCAATAAAAAAAGGTGATCAAAAGTCATTTGAGTTTTTGTTTAAGAGCTATTATTCTGACTTATGCAAGTATGCAAGAAGTATAGTCCATAATGAGACAACAGCTGAAGATCTTGTAATGGATATTTTTGTAAAGATTTGGGAGGCGGAATCTAAACTGGGGATCTCCTCTTCCCTCTCAGGCTATCTTTACCAGAGTGTTCATAACCATTGCCTGAATTACCTGACACGGAGACATAAGCAATTTTCGGAACTTAATGCTGAAACTATCAAACTGTTAAATACCCTGATATCCCCTGATGCCTCATTCGATCCATCAGAGGGTATCAATTTAGCTGAACTAAGTAATAGAATAGAGCAAAGTATTGAACATTTGCCTGAGGGATGCCGGAAGATTTTTATTCTGAGCCGTACTGAAGAACTATCTCATAAGGAAATCGCACAACGATTGGGAATATCAGAAAACACCGTAAAGGTTCATATTTACAGGGCATTGATAAAGTTACGCATCCTATTGAAGGAATTTCTCCCCATCTCATTGCTCTGATCTTTTTAAAGAGAATATCTCTTCTCGTGTAATACCTGTTATTAAATTATGTGTCATCTTAAAGTAGAACAAATTGTATGAAAGAACAGATTATTTCAGATTCTTTAAGTGAAGCCATCGGGGGTTATTATGCCAACCAATTAAATCAGAGTCAGGCTGAGGAGTTATTAGCATGGGTTAGTGATAATGAGGACAATAGGCGCTATTTCCGTGAAATCGGGAATATTTGGTACGCTTCAAGCCAGCTAAGTA
>JBAWXY010000134.1:0-7370 GCA_037143835.1 Bacteroidota bacterium | reverse complement strand
GGCCTTAACATGAATAACTATAAGTTTGATGGGAATAACAACATCCTTAAGGGAACTAACGGAATTATTGAGGAGCTCAATCCGGGAACCTCACTCAAAAAATCAAAACTTGCCACAGTATATCTTAATCTCCCCTTTATGCTTGAGATACAGATCCCTGTCGATAATAACCACCTGAATATCGCAGCAGGACCAATCGGGGCAGTAAAAATTGGTTCGCACACTAAAATGGTATACCAGGATGGACAGAAGGTAAAAATAAACGGAGATTTCAGTTTGAATATGCTTAGGTATGGTACTACAGCCCGAATTGGTTATGAAAATTTCCAGCTTTATGGAACTTATTATATCACTCCATTATTCCGGACAGGAAAAGGACCGGAAGGCAATGATCTGTATCCTTTTGAAATAGGTGTCGCATTTACATTTAACGATTAATTTTTACATCATTCCTGATAAATCCGGTAGGGACATTCGATCGAATGTCCCTATTTATTTATTCTTGTTTCTTGTATGCCGGTACCGTATATTTGTATTAAACAGACAGATATTATAAATGGAAAACGATATATTATCTCCCCGGGAGATAAGACGATACAATAAGCAGATCATGATCCCGGAAATCGGGATCAAAGGCCAGGAAAAGCTGAAACAGGCAAAAGTCCTTGTGGTTGGCGCCGGAGGACTTGGTTGTCCTGTACTTCAATATCTGACAGCAGCAGGTGTCGGTAAAATTGCCATAGCAGAATTTGACATGGTTGATGAGACAAATCTTCAAAGACAGGTATTGTATGGATCAGATGATGTGGGAAAATTCAAATCAATAATAGCAAAAAACCGCCTTGAACATTTTAATTCCCTTGTAGAATTCGAAATATTCAATCTCAGGATTGATGCTTCAAATTCTCTGAACATTTTGAAGAATTTCGATGTAATTGTTGATGCAACAGATAATCTTGAAACGAGATACATAATTAACGATTCCTGCGTTATCCTCGGCAAACCAATGGTTCATGGTTCCATATATAAATACGAAGGGGTGATCTCTGTTTTCAATTATAAAGGAGGACCAACTTACAGATGTTATAATCCTTCCGAAAAGGATAAAAAAGTTAAAAATCCTCTGCCAGCCCAGGTTGGATTACTTGGTGTTCTTCCGGGGATTACCGGAACTTATATGGCTAATGAAGTGATTAAAATAATAACTGAAACAGGAGAGATTCTCAGTGGCAAAGTCCTGTTAATTAATGTTTTCAATAATACCTTCAATACATTTTCTGTAAATAATATCCCTGAGAATCATAATATCAAAGATTTAAAAGGTTCTTTGTAGTTTCTTAAAGTTATAATTTATTCAAATGAATTAACTTTGCTCACCGGTAATTCCAACGGATGACATATATTTCTTTTTAATACATGAAACTTACTTTGAAGATACTGAAACTGTTTGCAATACTGATAATCACAGTTTCAATTATCCTGTTCTCAGTCTCATTCGTGCTGCAGGATAAGGTTGCAGACATTATTCTAAAATCGTTCAATAAGAATATTTCAACAAAACTTGATGTAGGGTCTTTCAAACTTTCGTTTCTGAGGAAATTCCCAAAAGCCTCTCTTGAATTGAAAAATGTTCTTGTTCATTCCTCTTCCAATTTTAATTCTGACGCATTCACCGGTATTAATACAGACACCCTTCTGGCAGCCAGGTTTGTATCAGTCGAGTTCAAAATAACAGATATACTTAAAGGCATTTACAACATTGAAAGCGTGGGCGCCAGAGCCGGTAAAATTAACTTCTATACCGACACTGCGGGCTTTGTTAATTACGATATATCGTTAAAAAACGAAAACTCCGGTGGTGATGTTTTCACTATTGATCTTGCAAGAATTAACCTTACAGATATTAAAACTTATTATAACAACCTGGCAACCAAACTAATTATTAACGGTTTAATTAAAGAAGGCAGGCTTAAAAGCAGAATCTCAGGTAAGGATATCGATTTTACTGCAAATGCTGAAATGCAAATTGATAGGTTTCAGCTCTACAATACCAGAATCATAAAAACCATTACAACTGAACTTGATTTAACCCTGCAAAGATCCAAAAGCGGCATTCTGTTCAAAAAAGGAACTTTAAGTATTGAAAATTACGATTTCGGATTGGATGGGTTTGTCTCTTCGGATAATGTGCTGGACCTTAACATAACCGGCCATAATATTGATATCGCAAAGATCAGAAATTACCTACCTGAAAAATATCTGAAATTAGTCTCAGAATATGATCCGTCCGGGATATTAATTGTAGATAGCAAGATCAAAGGGCTTCTGAGCAGAACATCTAATCCTCATATTGAAATAAACTGCCTCCTCAAAAATGGCCAGATTGCATACGGAAAATCAGATCTGACCATTAATGATCTTTCATTTACCGGACATTTTTCAAACGGTTCAAAAAACCGTCCTGAAACAAGGTCCTTTTCAATCAAAAATCTTAAAGCAAAACTTGGGTCGGCAGAATATACCGGCTCGTTTACTTTGTCCGGATTTGATCATCTCAGTGCAGAACTTCTTCTAAAAGGGAAGGTTTTCCCGGGAGAGCTGAAGGAGTTTTTCGACCTGCAAAATATTTCAACAGCAGCGGGTTCTGTAGATATTGATCTTAAGCTGATTGGCAATTTAAGCCATAAAGAGAAATATACATTATCCGATATTATTGATATGAAACCTGTAGCAGATCTGGTTTTTAACTCTTTCAGTTATGGACTTAAAAACGATAGAATTCTGTTTAACCAGGTAAATGGCAATATGTCAGTTTCCAATATTATCCGGGTAAACAATTTCCAGTTTACTTATAAAGGACAGATAATAAAGATTGATGGTGAATTCAGAAACTTACCCGAATGGCTTGCAGGCAGACCGGTTCAGATGGTTACATCTGCTGATGTTTCATTCAGCAGGTTAATCCCGGAATTGTTTATTAAAAATTCTCCCACATCAGATACATCAACCCTGAATAAATCCGCATTTACACTACCTGAAGATCTCATACTTGATATAAATTTTAAAATTGATAGCCTGAATTTTAAATCATTTTCTGCATCTAAAGTTGCGGGTACCCTGAATTACAAGCAGAGGTTGTTAACCTTTAAATCGCTGAATATGCAATCATTAAACGGGATGATCTCCGGTAATGGTTTCATTGTGCAGAACAGCAATAAATCAGTTATAGCAAGGGGCAGTTTTAATGTCACTAAAATTGATGTAAATAAAGCCTTTACAACATTTAATAATTTCGGACAGGACTTTCTGAAAGCTGAAAATATTGCAGGTACTCTCTCCGGTTCACTGTCACTCCTTCTTCCGATGGACTCCATGCTGAATCCCCAGATAAAATCACTGACAGCTGAAGGCAAATACCTCGTGGTCAACGGAGCTCTCATAAATTTTGATCCGGTAAAACAACTCTCTACATTTATTGAACTTTCAGAACTGGAAAACATAAGTTTCGAGCAGTTGGAGAATGACTTTTTTATAAGAAACAATTTCCTGTATATCCCGCAGATGGACGTTAAATCTTCGGCTGTTGATCTGTCCGTAAACGGCAAGCATAGTTTTGATAATGATTATGAATATCATGTTAAGATGCTGTTATCGGAAATCCTGAGCAAGAAAATAAAGAAAAACAAAAGCAGTATATCCGAATTCGGTGTTATCGAAGATGATGGTCTCGGGCGTACTTCCCTGTTATTAAAAATTGAAAATAAAGGAGAAGTAGTCAAAGTAGGTTATGACATCAAGGCTGCAAGCAGTGAGGTGAAGAACAATATTAAATCTGAAAGGCAGACACTTAAAAGTATTCTGAATCAGGAATATGGATGGTTTAAAAGCGATACCTTGCCAAAGCAGAAACCGGCTGAAAAAAAATCGCGATTCAGGATCACCTGGGAAGAGACTGATAGTGTAAAGACGACACCTGTCCGTCCTGTTGTAAAAAAGGAGAGTGTTGTAAATAATCTATTTAAAAAGAAGTAATGTAATTAATATGAATGCACTTTGTAAACTTAACCAGTATTTAAAAAAATATTTATAATTGATTTTCAATATTTTAACACCTTTTATAACAAGCAATAATTAGCAACTTGATTTAATAAATACCCGAAACTTATATTGTGATTCTTTTTCGTCATAAAACACCCGGGAAGTTGTTTCTGCTTCTTTTTGCAGTACTCATCGGCATGGGTTCTCTCATTTATACAGGTAACCTAGTCAGGAAACTGAAGGTAGAGGAGAGAGAAAATGTTGAACTGTGGGCTGAAGCTATAAGACTGGTATCTCTTTCTGATACAAGCCAGAACCTTGATTTTCTCTCATTAATCATCGATAATAACAATACTATTCCTGTTATTCTGACTGATGAATCTGACAGTATAATTTCCGCAAGAAATTTCGATGCTGAAAGGATTGATGATCCAAAGTATTTGAAAAAGAACCTTAAAAAAATCAAAGAGAAAAATGAACCAATAGTAATCGACCTTGAATATGGTCATTTTAATCTGATTTATTATAAGGACAGTATTATACTTACGATGCTGATTTTCTACCCTTATATTCAACTGGGAATAATTATACTTTTTATTCTTGTTTCGTACCTGGCGTTCAACTCTTCGCGAAAAGCTGAACAAAACCAGGTGTGGGTCGGGATGTCGAAAGAAACTGCCCATCAGCTTGGTACTCCGACATCATCTCTTGCAGGCTGGATAGAAATTTTACAGCAGAAATACCCCGAAATTTCAATTACCAGAGAACTTGCCATAGATGTTGAAAGGCTTGAAAAAGTAACTGAAAGGTTTTCAAGAATCGGATCAAAACCGGCTCTGGCAAGCGAGAATATTGTTGCCATAATTTCCCGCACAGTTGATTATCTGAAATCAAGGACGTCATCAAAGGTTAGATTTATTATCGATTATAGCCTCAATAAAGAGGTCGTTGTTCCGGTAAATTCTGCCCTTTTTGAATGGGTCATTGAGAATGTAATAAAGAATGCCATTGACTCAATGGAAGGAAACGGGGATATCGCTGTCCGTATTTCGGAGACGGAGAAAAATGCATTAATTGACATTTCTGATACAGGCAAAGGAATTCCAAAATCAGCATTCAACAAAATTTTTAATCCCGGCTTTACAACCAAGCAGAGAGGATGGGGTCTGGGTCTCTCGCTGGCAAAACGGATCGTTGAGGAGTATCATAACGGACGTATCTTTGTAAGGCATTCAGAGGTCGGAAAGGGTTCCTGCATCAGGATTGTGATGAATAAGGATAAATTCTAATCGCTATATTTGCAACCCTTTATGAAGAGGAAAGATATTGAGATAATGGCTCCTGCAGGATCATATGAATCGCTTATGGCAGCGATTCAGGGCGGTGCCGACTCCGTTTACTTCGGAGCCGAACAACTCAATATGAGAGCAGCTTCCTCAAACAATTTCACCCTTGATGACCTGCGAAAGATCGCTTCAATCTGCAAAAAAAACGGCCTTAAGAGCTATATTACTGTGAATGTCGTTGTATATGACCACGAAATTGAACAGATGCACCGGATAATCGATGCCGCAGTTAAAAGCGGGATATCTGCGGTTATTGCATCCGACCTTTCTGTAATAAATTATGCTTTTGCCTCCGGAATCGAGGTTCATCTTTCAACACAACTGAATATCACAAATACTGAAGCATTGAAATTCTATTCTCAATGGGCCGATATAGCAGTATTGGCGCGTGAATTAAACCTTAACCAGGTCAGTTATATTTACAACAGTATAAAAGAGCAGAATATAAGGGGACCAAAAGGAGATCTTATTAAAATTGAGATGTTTGCGCATGGCGCTTTATGTATGGCTGTTTCGGGGAAATGCTATTTAAGTCTCCACGAAAATAATAAATCGGCCAACAGGGGTGAATGCTACCAGACCTGCCGTAAATCGTACATTGCCACCGGTAAAGAGTCAGGATATGAACTTGAGATTGATAATGAATATATTATGTCTCCCAAGGATCTCTGTACAATTGGATTTCTCGATAAACTGATTGAGGCAGGTGTAAGAGTTCTGAAGATAGAGGGAAGGGCCCGTTCTGCAGAATATGTTAAGGAGGTATCATCGTGTTATGATGAAGCCGTCAGTGCTATTGAAAATGGAACATACGACAAAGAAAAAACAGAAGCCTGGAGAAAGAGGCTTTCTACGGTTTTTAACCGAGGTTTCTGGGACGGCTATTACCTTGGTCAGAAGATGGGGGAATGGAACACAAATTATGGTTCAAGTGCCACAAAAAGAAAGGTTTATCTTGGAAAGATTACTAATTACTTTACAAAGCTGAATGTTGCTGAGATCAGGCTCGAAAACGGCGATCTGATTAAAAGTGATACAATTCTAATCACAGGACCCACAACCGGTGTTATTGAATATAATGTGGATGAGATACGTGTTGACCTTAAAGTGACTGAGAAAGCAATGAAAGGAGAACTGTGTTCAATTAAAACACCCGATTATCTGAGGAGATCCGATAAAGTTTATAAATGGGTCGATTCAAAAGAAGTTAAGAGTCAATAAAAGAGGTCGTTTGCCAGGTTATCTTACTTGCAGCATCAAGTATTTTCAAAGCATTAGTTTCAATATCGTCGGAATCTGTAGTTACATAAATGATATTTTTATTGCCTTTTTTCTTTAACCCAAACAGATACGCCTTATCATAATAGTAAAGGGTTATTTCTATTGCCTGAGCAAAATCCCCCGTTTCAACCGCATTAATGGCATCTTTGGTGTTATCACCTCCAAGACGTTTGCTTATCTTTATAATCGATGCTTTCAGAGATTCCGAAGGGTAAGTTGAATATTCTTCCAAAAGCCTTGGTAATCTTGTTTTAACATCCATCATGAGAATAATGGCCGGGGCCTCTTGCATATTTAAATAAAACCGGTCTGGCATAAATACCGAACCAATATTCCGGCTCTCATCTTCAACCCATAATGGAAGATTCCTGTTTATTTGCTTCCATTCATCAAAAAGTACATTTGCAAATTGTCCGGTAGATGGTTGAGGCGGCTGGCCGAGTGATCCGAAAGCAGAACCCTTATGATTTGCAAGTCCTTCAAGATCTATCACCTGCTGACCACATCCTTTCAGATATTTGAGAATATGTGTTTTGCTGCTTCCTGTCATTCCTCCTAAAACGATCATTTTTCTTTTCTCAGAAAGGCTCTCAAGAATATGATGACGGTACGACTTATATCCTCCCTCCAGGACTTCTGTATTAATATCGCCTAATGAAAAGAGCCAGGCCATTGCTTCCGATCTCATACCTCCCCTCCAGCAAT
>JBAWXY010000133.1:0-7371 GCA_037143835.1 Bacteroidota bacterium | reverse complement strand
TGAGTGTCGTGTAGTCGGGAATCCCTGTACAACCATCCCCCGCCCCGAGAATAATCTCGCCACCCGATACATAAACAGGTCTCTGAGGGCCAAAGTTTGTTATCTCCCATCCCTGGAGTGATTTCCCATCGAAAAGCAAGCTAGTGTCACTTTTTACTATAATTGTATCCTGCCCTGTTTTTTTAGAGTTTTGGCCACCGGAACAACTAATGAAAAAAATGGGATAAAACATTATCATTGCTAATAAGCTGACAACCAGATATTTTTTAAATACAGTCATTAACTAATTTTAAAATATTTACTCTTCTGATTTCTTCAATTCACGGACTGGTTTATCTATGATTTCAAAATCAGGCAATACATTTTTATTGTCTGTAGCTTTTAATTGTTCAAGTTTTCTGCCAGCGGGTAATACCCGGCTCTCCCATGAACCTACTGCATCATTATATCCCTTAAGCGCAGTTTTTAATCCGCCTCCGACTTTATCAAGATGATCGGCAAACACATTTACTCTTCCATAAAAATCCATGGCAGCTTCCATTATTTGCAACGCATTCTCGGTAATATTATGCTGTTGCCATGACATAGCCACTGATTTCAGTACCACAATCAATGTAGTTGGTGTAGCTAAAATTATTTTATTGTTCATGGCATCCTGCAATAAAGTCTTATCAGTCATTAAAGCTACATTTAATGCAGATTCCACCTCCATGTACAAAACAACAAAGTCAGGGGTATTCTGGAACTGAGACCAATATTGCTTTTTGCTTAACTTATGTACATGATCTCTGAGGTCTTTTGCATGTTTGGCAAAAAGTAAATTCCGCGATGTATCATCATCGGTTTCCAATGCCTGCAGATAGGCATCTAATGGCAATTTAGAGTCTACAACAACATGGCTGTTCCCCGGTAGATTAATGATCATGTCGGGTTTTAAAACCGAATCCTCACCCTCGGTGTAAACCTGTTCAATAAAATCACAATGTGCTGATAACCCTGAAAACTCAACAACACGTTTCAAACCTATCTCTCCCCATTTGCCTCTGACTCTGGGATTTCTCAGGGCATTAACCAATGCGCCTGTCTCTTTTTGTAAACTCGCATTTGTAACCTGAATATTTGACAACATTTCCGTAACCTTGCCAAATGTTTTTTCGGAACCTTTTTCGAGTTCTTCAATTCTCTTTTTATAGCTGTCGATAGATTCTTTTACTGGTTTCAGCATCTCCGCAATAGCAGATTTCCGTTCATCAAGGTTTCCTTCAGCCTCTTTTACATGAGTTTCAAGTTGCGTTTTTGCCAGGTCTAAAAACTGTTTATTGTTTTGAATCAGAGCATCTGAAGCAGCCGATTTGAAAGTATCGACCATTGCTTTTCTTACCTCTTCCAGACTATTAGCTTGAGCTTCGACCTTAGCCTGTAATGAACTGTTCTGCCTGTTAATCTCATTAATTTCAGCAATTTTAGCAAGTAAAGCCTGCTGGTGCAAGGCATTTAATCCGGACTTTGTTACCAGATATGCAATTAAAGCTCCGATTACTATACCTGCAACTATATAAAGTATGATTTCCATTGTGTAAGATCTATTAATTTTCAAATTTATAAGTTTTCAGTGGAAATGTGCTGATAAAAGTTTCATTTTACCAATTTTGCTATCTTCGTACTAATTAAACTAACCATTTGAACCGAAATTAACATTTAAAATAAATCATATGAAAAAGATACAGTTTATAATTGCACTGGCAATTCTGACTGCTTGTTCTTCAACTGAAACCAAAAAAGAGGCGGTAAGTGTGGCCGGATTCATTAATGAAACAACTGTGACAGCAGTTGTCGACACTGTTAAAGCTGCACAACCTGCTGCTGATCTGAATCTACTTGAAAAAGGAGTGAAGCACGCTGCTTCACTCTGGAGAGAAGGAGACGGCACTCCGGCTGACTTTTCTGAATTTGTAAAGGAAAACTACATCTCCGATCCTGCAAATCGTAAGATGATCTTCAATAAGATAACCAGATACATCGAGTCGCTTAATGGTAACTACAACGAAATAACCCTTGACCTGAGGAAAACGCTTGACGAAGCTATTGGTGAGATTGATGATATAGACCGTATGTTTGGCAATTACTCGGTTGGATCACACATGCAGAGTGACTTTTATTCAAACAAGATAGCTTTTGCCATAGCACTTAATTTTCCCTATTTTACTTTGGCTGAGAAGGAAGAGCTTGGACCAAAATGGAGCCGCGATGAGTGGGCTATGGCACGTCTGGGTGATCTTTTTATCGCTCGTGTCCCGGCTGAACTCGAACAGGCAGTAACAGAGGCTACAGGAAATTCAGAGATGTACATTGCTGAATACAACATACATATGGGACATCTTCGCACTGACAATGGTCGTCAGATCTTCCCTGATAACATGGTACTTCTCTCCCATTGGAACCTCCGCGACGAGTTGAAAGCCGACTATGCCGATAAGGAGAATGGCCGCGAGAAGCAGGAAATGATCTATAAGGTGATGGAGCGTATCATAACCCAGGAGATTCCCGGTGTGGTTGTTAACAGCTCTGACTATAAGTGGGCTCCCTATTCAAATAAGGTTACAAAAGGAGATGCATCCATACAGGCCTCTGCAGAGCCTGATACACGCTACTCTCATATAATCAAAAACTTCAGGACAAGAAAGGAGATTGATGCCTATAACCCTGAAATGAACACCTTCATTCTCCGTAAATTCTCACTCGAGATGGAGATCGCGCAGAATGAGGTTGAAGCTCTCTTCGATTCATTCTTAAGCTCCCCACAGCTTATCAAACTAGGTTCATTGATAAAAGAGAGGTTAGGACGCGACCTCCGGCCCTATGATATATGGTATGATGGTTTCAAGACGCGGAGCAGCATACCTGAGAGTCTGCTCACTTCGAAAACCTCTGGCATTTATCCTGATCCCGATGCTTTCCATGAAGGAATGCCGCTCATGCTGAAGAAACTGGGATGGTCACCCGAGAGAGCCGGTTACCTGGCTGAAAAGATCATCGTTGATCCTGCAAGGGGTTCCGGACATGCATGGGGTGCAGCCATGAAGGGCTCACTTTCTCATCTGCGTACACGCATCTCAGGTGAAGGAATGGATTACAAAGGATACAACATAGCCGTGCATGAGTTTGGCCATAATGTTGAGCAGACTATATCTCTTTATGACATGGATAATTACATGATGTCGGGTGTGCCAAACACTGCATTTACAGAAGCAAACGCATTTATCTTTCAGAGCCGCGACCTTTTCCTGCTCGGGATGAAGGATGATAATCCTGACAAGGAAAAGATGGAGGCACTTGATGTTGCCTGGTCACTGATGGAGATTATGGGTGTAGGGATGGTTGACATGAAAGTATGGAAATGGCTTTATGGGAATCCTGATGCCACACCGGCTCAACTGAAAGAAAACACCATAGCAATCTCAGTAGATGTGTGGAACAAATACTTTGCAGCGGTCCTTGGAGTTAAGGACTCCCCCATTCTGGCTATTTATTCACATATGATTGATGCACCACTTTACCTGGCAAATTATTCATATGGTCATGTAATTCAGTTCCAGATAGAAGAGTATCTTAAGGGAAAGGATATCTCCGGTGAGATTGACCGTATTTACAGTCAGGGGCGTCTTACCCCACAGCAATGGATGATGAGTGCTGTTGGTGCAAAGATATCAACTCAACCCATTCTCAACGCGCTCGACAAAGCTTTGAAATCTGAATAGTTTTTTATTTCAAATAAATCTCCAGTACCGGAATCTCAGTTTGCGGTTTCTGTACAGGGAGCTGAAGTGTTATATCATTTTTACTTTCATCTCTTCCCACTCTGAATCTTATTTCAGAAGCATCATGCAGGAATTGAATATATTTAATTTTATCAGCCGTGTTTGGCAGAGTCAGGCTTCCCATAGGATAGGATAATAAATGAACATATAACCTTTTAGTTACAGGATTGTATGTCAAAAGTGAATTAGCCGGCGCTGTAAATCCGGCAGGTGCTTCTGTACAGCCATATACCGAACGGTTATTGAATTTCATCCAGTCGCCCATTGATTTTAATCTGTCCTGAGCCCTGGAGTCAAATACACCGCGTGCAGTCGGGCCGACATTCAATAACAGATTTCCACCTTTACTTACTGATTCTATAAGAAGTTCAAGAAGTTGAGCAGGGCTCTTCCATGTATATTCATCGCGGTAATAGCCCCACGAACCAGAGAAGGTCTGACAAGTCTCCCATGCTACCTTTTTGCCATTGATCTCAGGCCACTTTGCCACTTTTACCTGCTCGGGAGTAGTGAAATCCCATCCTCCTTCAACATCTCTGAGATCAAGACGGTCGTCAACAATAATTCCGGGCTGGAGGCTGCGTGCCAGTTTTAAAAGGTTTTCGGAATCCCAGTCAGCACGACCTTTCCCGTTCTTCCCCGGAAAGGAAAAATCGAACCATATGACACTTATTTCTCCATAATTAGTTAGCAGTTCTCTCACCTGGTTTTTCATATATTCCCGGTACTTACTCATATCTCTTCCTTTATTCAGGCGTGCATAAGCTGTATCAGAAGTCTGACGCTGAGGATGATTGCTGTCGATAGTATAATCGGGATGATGCCAGTCGATAAGAGAATAATAGAACCCTACCTTTAATCCTTCGGCCCTGAACGCTTCCACATATTCTTTAATCAGGTCTTTTCCATAAGGAGTATTTGTCGACTTGTAATCAGTAAATTTAGAATCGAACAGGCAGAAACCTTCATGATGTTTTGCAGTAAGAACCACATATTTCATACCTGCTGCTTTAGCCATTTTTGCCCATTCGTGAGGATCATACATGTCGGGATTAAACATATCAAAGTACTTCTGATACTGCTCGTTAGTCAATCTTTCATTGTTCTTTACCCATTCATGTCGGGCAGGTAAAGCATATAAACCCCAGTGAATAAACATCCCGAATCGTGCATCTGTCCACCATTTCATCCTCTGGGCTTTTTGAGCCTCCGTTTCTTTGGGAAGCTGAGCCAGGGAGAATTGAGGGGTTAATAAGGTGGAAATGAATAAAAGGACTGTAAAAATGGCTTTCGTTTTCATATAGATTGGTTTATTTATCTTTAAATTAAACATTGATTACTATTTCTCAAAGGCGTTTAAGTACGATTTCAATTAAGTCTTCAACAGCTAATTTAATCGGATTATTTTTAATTTCAGTTTTTTTGCAGACCAATTCGACATCTTTTTCTTGCAAACCACATGTTCTCAATCCAGGCAATTTCAACTCCTGTGTGAGATCATGAAGGAACCTTATAAAACCATCCATATAATATTTGTCTGTTTTCCCCTTTTCATCAAGAAACAGTTCGCCGAGAAACGCATATTTTTTTAATGCGGTTATATTGTTGGATTTTTTTCTCAATTCCCTCACATTTACTTCATTTGATATCGCCATAAGTGTTCCACACACAAGACCATGAGGTATATTATACATCCCTCCTATTGAAGATGCAAAGCCATGTACTACTCCAAGACCTGCATTTGCGAGGCAGATTCCTGAAATAAGTGCGGCAAATGACATCCCTGCCCTTGCTTCAATATCTTCACCGTTAGTATAACTTCTTTTTAATGAGGACTTTATTGATTTAAACCCTTCGATGGCAAGAGCATCAGTATATTTATTCGATTTATCCGAGAGATAAGCCTCAATAAGCTGAGTAAAACAGTCCATTCCGCTTGCTGCAGTTATATCCGGAGGGCAATTCAAAGTTAGTTCAGGGTCAACAAGAGCAATATCAGGTACCAGATTATCATGCCTCAATGATCGTTTAAATCCATTTTTACCGATCTGTGAAATCACTGCATTTTTTGTCGCTTCGCTACCTGTACCAGAGGTAGTCGGAATTGCAATATAAGGGATCTTGGTTCCCGGATGGTCCTTATTTCCCACTCCCTCAAGGAATTCCATAACAGATTCAGGTTTATACATCATGGCTGATATAGCCTTTCCGGCATCAAGAACGCTGCCGCCACCAATCCCTATCACCAGATTAATATCCTCATTATTAAATTTTTTCACAGCCAGATCGATGATGTCAGGGGATGGTTCTCCCGTTACTGTAATAATATGATATCCTATATCGGCCTTTCCAAATTCATGAAAAAGTATTCCAGCATTCCGTGATTTGATAAAAGAGTTTTTTCCGGTAACCAGGACTATTTTTTTTCCGTACGGCTTTATGATACCGGGAAGGTCAGCGATCATCCCGTTCCTGAAAAGAATCTTTGGTACCTTTGCAAATTGAAAAGGTTTTACCATTTTGTAGGGTCGCTTGGTTCGATTATGTTATATTTTACACTATTTCTAGGTTCTCCCATGTAATCCTTTACAGTATCGCGCCATTTAAGATAATGCGCAGAAGTTTTATGATCAGCGGCAGCATCATCGGATTCATAAGCCTCATATAGCATAAAACGACTTTTATCGTCAGCCTGCTGAATTACGTCAAACCGAAGATTGCCGGGTTCTTTTACAGATTCGTGGTGATTTTCAATAGTCGCAGCTATAAAGCTCCTGACTGTTGAGGTTTTTACATGTACATAGATACAGGTTACTATCATACTTAGGAATTTTTCAGTAAAGTTAACCGTTAGGAATTAATTGAACAAGCTTGGTCTGTTCAGAAATAAAAAGCCCCGGTGTGCTTTACCAGGGCTTTTATAAGTAGCGAGACGGGGGAATGATCCCCGGACCTCATGATTATGAATCATGCGCTCTAACCAACTGAGCTATCTCGCCAATAAATATTTTTATTTCTATCCCTTTTGCGGGTGCAAATGTAATCAGTTTGTTACAAATTAACAATAAGGTTTTTTAGTTTCAATATTTTTTCTATATTGCAGAAATAGTAAAGTAGAAAGATAAATTTTAATAATGAGATTGAAGTTCGAATTGGAATACACCCTGAACTGTTCACCAAAAGTGCTCTTTTCACGGCTCAGTACACCAGAGGGATTAGGTGAGTGGTTCGCAGAGAATGTAAATGTGGATGGTGATCTCTTTACATTTTTCTGGAATGGTTCCGAATCGATAGCCCGGTTATCCGCCCTTAAGGAAAATAAACTGGTCAGATTCGAATGGATAAACCTGGAAAATGAAGAAGAGAACTACTTTGAGTTCAGAATAAATATAGATGAACTAACCGGCGATCTCGCACTGATTATATCCGATTTTGCAGAAGCAGATGAAAAGGAAGATTCAATCTACCTTTGGGATTCACAGATTGCTGATCTGAAGAGATTATTAGGTATTTAATTGTTACTTTTTTCTCTTGATAGAAAAAAGTAACCAAA
>JBAWXY010000132.1:0-7440 GCA_037143835.1 Bacteroidota bacterium | reverse complement strand
TGATTATTAATGGTCCGAATCTGAATCTTCTTGGCAGGAGGGAACCCGAGAGGTACGGACATTCCTCTTTTGAAGAATACCTTTTAGTACTGAAATCCCGCTATCCTGATATCATTTTTGAATATTTTCAGTCGAATATCGAAGGTGAAATTATTAATGAAATTCAGAAGTCGGGTTTTTCATCAGATGGGATAATTCTTAATGCCGGTGGTTACACTCATACTTCCGTTTCAATTACCGATGCCATTGCAGCAGTAAAAACAACTGTTATTGAAGTTCATATAACAAATATTTCAGCACGTGAGGATTTCCGGCATACCAGCCTTATTGGCAGAAACTGCGCAGGTAGCATTTCGGGTTTTGGGTTGGACAGTTACAGGCTTGCTGTTGAGGCACTTATTGCAATGAATAATTCAAAGAAAAAATAATTTATGAACAGAAAAAGAACAAAGATTGTTGCCACCATTTCCGATAGAAACTGTGAACCAGGATTCATTAAGGAGCTTTATGAGGCTGGCATGGATGCCATCAGGATTAACTCTGCACATCTTAGTATTGAGGGTGCGCTTCGTATAATTAATAATACTCATGAAGTTTCCGACAAAATTGCAATACTTATTGATACTAAGGGTCCTGAAATACGTACTACTGAATTTGATGTTCCCATTCAACTTAAAAAGGGAAGTAAAATCAGTATTATCGGGGATCCCGGGAGAAAGAGCTCAAATGATGCAATTTATGTAAGCTACAAGTCATTTGCATCAGATATACCTGTTGGATCACTGATTATGATGGATGATGGAGAATTGGAATTAAAAGCAGTTAAAAGGAAGGGAAATGAACTCGAATGTATTGTTGAGAATGACGGGATTCTCGGATCAAGAAAAAGTGTTAACATTCCCGGAGTGAAGATTTGCCTGCCTTCCCTGACTGAAAAGGATAAAGCTTTTATTGAAATGGCTGCTAAGAATGAGGTTGATTTTATTGCCCATTCATTCGTAAGGTCAAAACAGGATGTGCTTGATGTTCAGGCTGTTCTTGATTCCTTCAATAGTAGTATTAAAATAATAGCCAAGATAGAAAATCAGGAAGGTGTTGAAAACATAGATGATATACTTGATAATGTATATGGTATTATGGTTGCCAGGGGTGATCTTGCTATTGAGATTCCTTATGAAAAAATTCCGGGTATCCAGAAGATGATAATTACAAAGTGCATAATCACCAGGAAACCCGTTATTGTTGCAACACAAATGCTTCATTCAATGATATCCAACCCCAGGCCGACCAGGGCAGAAGTGAGCGATATCGCCAGCGCTATTTATTCGCAGACCGATGCAATAATGCTAAGCGGGGAAACAGCAAATGGAAAATATCCTGTGGAAGCAGTAAAAACGATGACTAAGGTGGCTCTCGAGGTAGAGAAGAACAAGGAAAAATTTCTTGAGATTCCTTTCCTGAATGTTACTGGTGAAATATCAGCATACCTGGCAAAAGTTGCAGTTAAGACAGCCTTCAGGATAGGAGCCAGGGGAATTATTGCCGATACTACCGGTGGAAGAACTATCAGGGACATGGCATCGTACAGGGGCATTAACCTGATCCTGGCACAATGCTACTCAGAATGTACAATGAGAGAACTTGCACTCTCATATGGTGTATATGCCAGTTACCAGGAGAAAAGAAAATCGGTTGATGAGTTTATTCATATTGCCTTAAAAAACCTGATTAAAACTCATAATCTTAAAGGTGATGATATTGTTGTTGTGCTGGCCGGTAACTTTTCCGGCAGGTCGGGCTTTTCATTTATCGAGGTTGGTTCGGTCCAATATCTTAAAGACCGTATGAGCATAAAAGATTGATCAATAATTGGTCTGATTTTTGATGCTTTAATCAGACCTGAAACCGAAGAATAATGTTCAAAACCCTGTTTTTTTCAATATGGCTTTTATTTCATCCGGTACATGTTACCCTGACAAGCATTGATTATGTTCCGGAAATGGACTCTTTTAAAGTATTTGTAAGAATGTATTTCGATGATTTTCTTCGTGATAATAAATTAAATGGCAAGGAGATTCAAAATAAGGATTTTTCAACAGATAATTCCTCATCAAGGGATGTTATGGAGAAGTATCTCGGAGAAAAGATAATAATAAAAGTAAATGAAAAACAACTTTCAGGGAAATTACGGGATATAAAGCTGGCTGATAATGAGATTAGTATGAATTTGGAATATAATGCAGGGAAAAAGCCAAAAACCATTACTGTAAAAAACCTTATAATGACGGGTCTCTACAGCGACCAGTCGAATATGATAATTGTAAAGATTAGCGATTTTGAAGAAGGAGTAAAACTGACTGCTGATAAAACTGAACAGACTTTTAAAATAAAATAATTTCAGTCGTGAAGAATCTTATAATAAAGAAATTTTTTTTACTGGTTTTAGTATCATTTTATATTGTTAATCTGAATGCTACTCACAACCGGGCCGGAGAAATTACATATGTCCAGTTATCGGATCTCACTTATGAGATCACCATAACCACTTTTACCTATACCTTAAGCCTCGCAGACAGACCTACACTCGATGTTGAATGGGGCGATAATACTACCTCTACTGCACAGAGAATAAGCATGTTAACTCTTCCGAATAATTACAGAAGGAATGTTTATAAAATCACCCACTCCTACCCGGGTCCGGGAGTTTACCGGATCGTGGTGCAGGACCCAAACAGGAACGAGGGTGTAAAAAATATTCCAAATTCAGTGAATGTTGTTTTTTCAATTTCAACAATTCTGACAGTTAATCCTGCAATGGGACGTAACAGCACACCGATATTACTTAACCCCCCTTATGACAAAGCAGCTTTTGGTTATGTGTTTATTCATAATCCGGCAGCCTACGATCCCGACGGCGATAGTCTTTCCTATAAGCTCACAGTATGCACCCGCGAAGATGGCAAACCTATCGAAAACTACACTCTGCCTCCCGCAACGCACTCAATCAGGGTTGATTCCATAAGTGGAGACCTGATATGGGACACCCCGGCAGACATCGGAAAATTTAATGTGGCAATGGAGATTCAGGAATGGCGAAATGGTAAAAAAATCGGAGTCGTGGTTCGCGATATGCAGATTGAGGTTTACAGTACAAATAATAAGCCTCCTGTTAACAGCCGGCTATCTGATTATTGCGTTGAAGTAGGTGACACTGTTGATTTCCTTTTCTCAGCAACTGATGTTAATAAAGACAACTTAACTCTCAAAGCTACCTCAGGAGTCTTTAACCTGACCTCATGTCCTGCTCAGTTTACCAAGGTGGATTCTGTTCCGGGATATGCTTCCTCGAGATTCAGATGGATTCCTTGCCACGAAGTAGTGAGGAATCAACCTTACAACGTAATTTTTAAATCGGATGACTATAATGCCGACGTGAAGCTGTCTGATATTGACAATATGAATATTAAGGTGCTTGGCCCTCCTCCTTCAATCATAAATGCTGTGCCTGAAGGTAAACTGATCAGATTAACATGGTTGGATTATGGAACCAGCGTTATAGCAGGATTCAGTATATACAGAAGGGAAGGAGCCTCTACATTCAACCCCGATTCATGCACATCGGGTATACCTTCATCCACAGGTTTTGTCAAGATAGGATACATTAGCGGCAGTTCAACAACTTCATATTCCGATACCGATATCGGACAAGGGCTGCAGTTCGGGAAGGAATATACTTACAGAATTGTAGCTGTTTATCCTAATGGAACAGAAAGTAAAGCATCCAATGAGATTACCTCAACTCTTGTATCCGGAGTCCCCGTAATCAAAAATGTGAGTGTAAGGAATACTGATGCAGTTAAGGGATCAATTTACCTTGCCTGGAAAAAACCTGACAAACTCGATACCATTCCCGCAAATGGCCCGTATGAATACCTGATTTATAGAGCAAATGGAATTGGCGGAACAAACTATCAGCAGATCAGGTCTATAATCACCATAGACCTTAACGACACCATCCTGATTGACACGCTGATCAATACCAAATCAACAGGTTATATCTACAAGATTGAATTATGGAATAATGCATCCGGCAAAAGATTTCTTATCGGTGAACCGGGGTACGCATCATCTGTTTTTCTTTCGATCAGCCCGGGCGATAGAAAAGCACGATTTGTCATTAACAGGAATGTACCCTGGATCAATACCAGGTATGATTTCTTCCGATTGAATGAAGCAACATTGGCCTACGATTCAGTGGGCTCTACAAACCAGTTGACTTTTGTTGATAACGGATTGGAAAATGGTAAGCAATATTTCTATTTTGTGAGGTCGGTGGGTGGTTATCTGGCTGATAATATGCCAAAGAACCTGATTAACTTTTCGCAGATCACCAATACCACACCTGTTGATAATGAACCCCCTTGCCCTCCGCTGGTTAATGTTACCAGCCAATGCGATAGTTTATACAATACCATTTCATGGACGACAGCCGATCCTGTCTGTTTTGATGATGTTGCCGGTTATAAGATCTTTTATAAAAAGACAACAGAGGAAAACATCTCCTTACTCAACACTGTAAATGATAAAAACATATTTTCATACAAGCACTACCCGGGCGACATTATATCGGGATGTTATGCAGTTTTAGCATTCGACTCAAAAGGCAATGAGGGTGAAAAATCTGTAATGGTATGTATTGATTCCTGCAACTTTTATGAGATTCCCAATGTTTTTACTCCTAATGGTGATGATATTAATGATAAGCTTGTAGCCAAAACATCCGGACTTGTAGAAAAAATTGATTTCAGGCTTTTTAACAGGAATGGCTTATTGTTATTCAGGACCGAAGAACCACGAATCGACTGGGATGGAACATATAAGGGAAAAATTGTTTCTCCAGGGGTGTATTTCTATCAATGCGATGTTTATGAAAGACGCATTTCCGGGCTTGAATTATTTCATCTTTCGGGCTTCGTTCATGTAATTACTGAACAAAATGCGAAGTTAAAGAAAGAGGAGACTAAATGATTTTGAAGGACTATCAAAGATGAAAAAAACATTAACTCTGGTTTGGATCCTGATGTGCGCCGGTACAGTTTTTGGACAGCAGACAATTGATTATATTCTTAAGGCAAAGGCATATACAGAAACCGGAAAGCCTGAACTTGCAATTAGTCTGCTTACAGGAGCCATCGCAATAACTAAAGAAAGCAGACTTTTTACTGAAAGAGCTGAAGCAAATATCGTTAAAGGGGATTATTCGGGGGCAATCAGTGATTATAATGAAGCAAATAAAATAACTCCTTCCTCAGGAGAATACGGGCTTTCAAGGATTTATTCCCTCAAGGGTGATGCAGCAACAGCTCTCTATCATCTTGAAATGAACCTCAATTCCTCCTTCAGGAAAAGCGAAAAAGAAATTATGCTCGATCCGGCTTTTGGTCCGGTTGAAAACAGTTCAGAGTGGCGTCAGTTCTGGAAGAAGGAATGGTATAGTATTACAGAAAGAAGTATTTCGGAAATTGAATATTATATCTCAGCAGGAAAGATTGATGAATCTAAAGCTGTTCTTTCTGAACTTAAAAAAAGTTATCAGAGTAATGATGACATTCTTTATGCAGAGGCATTAATCAACCTTTCATCGGGAAAATATGCAGAAGTTATCAAGGATATCTCCGGATTAACAGCTTTAAATCCTGAAAATGAAAAATTTTTGCGGATTCTTGCAGAAGCCCAGACTGGGGCATCCAACCCGGCCGGAGCATCTGTAACTTATACACAAATTCTCAGTTTAGATATTGCTGATGCTGATTTGTTAGTTCTCAGAGCAAATTGTTACAGAAAAACAGGAGAAACAGATAAGGCGCTTACTGATATTGGGAAATACCTTGAAATTTATCCCAAAAACAGTGCCGCCGTTAGCTTAGCCGGAAAACTGGAAGCAGAATCAGGTGACAATCTTAAAGCTCTGGAATATTTCTCAAAGAACCTGAAACTTCATCCCAATGACCCTGAGTGCTATATTGACAGGGCGAACTCATATTTTGTTTCAAAGTCGTGGGATTGGGCTATAAAAGACTACAGCATGTCGTTGGATCTAAAACCCGGAAATTCGGACATCTGGCTGAATAAGGGTATAGCCTTGCTTAATTCGGGAAGGGTGGACGATGCCTGTCACGATTTCAGAAAATCATTGAGTCTGGGAAACAGACGAGCCTCAGACTATATAAGCAGAAATTGCATTAAATAAAACGTTCCGTGTTCCTTGTTTCCCGTTCAGCGTTTCTACTCCTTACTTTTATCTTTTTCCTTTTGTCTTTTATCTTTCTTCGTCCACCGTAGCTTTAGCGAAGGTGGATTGTCTTTTGCCTTTTACCTGATATGTTTACGGATCCTTTCGAACAAGTCGTGAGGGTTAAATGGCTTAAGGACGTAATCATTAATGTTCAGGTCATCAATTTCATCATAGCTCTCTGACATAATAGCTGCTGTAAGGGCAACTATGGGAATGTTCCTGATTTTAGGGTTTTCTGAATTTCTGATGATCCTGGTAGCTTCAATACCATCCATAATTGGCATACGTAAATCCATCAGGATAAGATCAAAATCTTCTCTTTCAAGTATATCAAGAGCTAATTGTCCGTTTTCGGCATGAGTGACAGTTATTCCCCAGCCAATCAGGAATCTATTGGCGACAAAAAAGTTTATTTTATTATCTTCAGCAACAAGGATCCTTTTACCTTCAAGTCCGGTATAATTCTCAGGAGATTCAACAGTTTGTGTCTGACTGCCCTTTTCCGAAACACCTAATGAGATGACAAACCGGAAAGTTGACCCTTTTTTAGGTTCGCTTTCAACTGTGATGGTTCCTCCCTGCAGTTCAATCAATTTTTTGCAGATTGCTAATCCCAGTCCTGTACCACCGAAGCGCCTTGTTGTATCTGGTGAAGCCTGTGCAAACCTGTCAAATATTAAAGAGTGCCTGCTTTTTGGAATGCCTATTCCTGTATCGGTTACCGTGAATTCCATTTTCGACTGATTACCAGTTCGTTCTAGTTCTTTAATAAGTACCGTAATGCTTCCCTGATTAGTGAATTTCAGCGCATTGGAAAGGAGGTTAGAGAGAATCTGATTGAGTCTGGTAGGATCGCCGATAACCTCATCAGGAAGATTACTTGCTTTTTTGATATCAAAACTGAGATGTTTTGCTTTTGACCTGAATGAATATGATCTCATTATCTCCTCGAGAAAGTCGCTGAGGTTAAATTGCGTTTGTTCGAAAACAATTTTGCCAGAATCCATTTTATTGTAATCGAGAACATCATTTACGAGAGTAAGAAGATGGTTACCCGAGAACTTCAGGATTTTGATATAGTCCATCTGGTCTTCACGGGGATTCCCCTGTATCAAGAGGTTGGTTATACCG
The DNA here is from genome assembly GCA_037143835.1 of Bacteroidota bacterium. Taxonomy (GTDB): domain Bacteria; phylum Bacteroidota; class Bacteroidia; order Bacteroidales; family VadinHA17; genus LD21. The sequence continues at coordinate 14 of JBAWXY010000132.1, read as the reverse complement.
ATCACTTCATTAAG
>JBAWXY010000131.1:0-7534 GCA_037143835.1 Bacteroidota bacterium | reverse complement strand
ATTGAAAGATACATTAATGGCAAGTTAACCAATGATGATGTTTATAATTTTGAAAACCGGCTTTATGAGGACCGGGAGTTTGCAAGAAAATACAGGATCAGAAAGGCTTTTCCGGAGATGATGAAAGAGGCAAGGAATGATTCATCCGAAAAAATAGTAACAGAAACGCCTGATCCTGATATTGAAGGGAGATATTCTGATCTTAAAAAACCCAATTACCTGGTTTGGGGCGCACTTGGTGCAATAATAATCGGAGTTGTAATTTTTTTAATAGTCCCAAAAACAAATCAACCCTATGAAGAGTCAACAACTCTGAGTAATGGTTCAGTGAATGATTCACTTACGAAGCCAACACTAAAGCAGTCTGACATAATAACTGAACGACAGGCCATTGATATTACGATGAGAAAACCAGTTGAATTGAACTCACCTGATGATGGAGTCACGTTTAGCAGAAAAGATGAAATTGTGTTTAACTGGGAACTGGAGACCGACACCTTTAATTATTTATATATTTTTTCGGAGATCAATAATAAACTTGTATGGTGGAGAGGGATAAAACCGGGAATCAGGGAAAACAAAGTGGCTGCCATAAACTTCCTGCCAGGAAGATTTTACTGGTATGTCGGGAACAAGGATGTTAAACGAACCTTTATTATAGAGGAATGAAAAACAATCCACTACATCTTGGTATTCATTAGCAAAATTGTAGATCTGCTTGATCTTGGTACGTTGTTTTTGGCTTATGCAAAACAGATACACCGTCATTATATCCTGGTCTGTAAATTCGGGACAACTATTATTAATGAATCGTTAACAAGAAAACTTAAGCTCTTTTTCATATGTATCTGATACGTAAAAGAAAATTTCAACTAATTTGGGACTCTTAACCTTAGAGATCATATCTAATGATTATTAGTGGATTATTAGTGGAACGAAAATTTAAGATACTGATTTTAAAATTTTTATAAAAATAATATTTCCATAATTTACTAACACTCAATTATTTATATTTGTCACAATTTTTCTATTTTAACCCTTAATTCACATTCTTATGACAAAAGCTAAATTTATGGGGATGCCAATGGAAGAATTCCAACATCATATCGATGAACATATAAGACTAATGGAAAACTTATCAGAGGCAACATTTGACGAAAAGATTGAAAGCATAAAAAATCATTTAGAGGTATTACAAATGCTGAAAGTTGAAAGTAAACAAGCGTTTGAAGATTGCAAGATGGGGATAATAAAGATCGTGTGTTCTCTTTAATTGTTTCTAATACAAAACCATGAACATCCTGAAAATCAACAACGGCAAGGTAGAGCTTCGCAAAGACAATGGATCTTTGGTGAGAACAATCGGGAATGGCGATGCCATTTCAGCCGACATCAACAGCGATCAGTCGTTGGTGGTCATCACGACCAATAAAGGTAAGGTTGAAATCAGGAAGGAAAACGGCTCGTTGGTGAGAACCATTGGGAACAATGATGCCACGAATGCCAAGTGGTATGGGAATGAAATTGCTGTAACCACCGTTAAAGGCAAAACCGAACTGCGAAAAGAAAACGGGAGTTTGATACGCACGATGTAAGACCAATTTAAGATCAATTTAGGAGAATTGAGGATGGACAAATTTATCATTTTGCCATTTTTTCTTTTGCTTTTCGTGTGTTCTTTTGCCCAAATTGAAACTGTATCCGAGATTCACCCAGCATCTATTGAACATCTTGAACTTCCCAAACCCAATCCCCAAGGCCAGATAATTACGCATACGGGTTACACCCTTTCATACAACCCAGCCTTTCACATTGCCAATTAGATTGCCTACGAACTCACGGCAGAAGAAACCGTTTCGGTGGTTAAACGCAATGACAAGTTTATTCCGGACCCGCTTCTTTCATCCGGCCCCGTTTCAAATGCCGACTACAAAGGATCAGGCTATGTCCGGGGGCATCTGGCTCCGTCGGCCGATATGTGCTTTTCATACCAGACAATGGCCGAATCGTTCTACCTTTCCAATATGGCGCCCCAGAATCCGGGTTTCAACCGTGGCATATGGTTATGAAAGGGTTTTCGAAACAATTAATTCCGTTGGTTTGTCAAGCAGGATTTTGAACAAATCCCGAATTCCGTATCCTGGCACAGGGCAGCAGTCTCGCTTTATAGCAGAAGTCGGTAAGGTATTTTAAAGTCAATGCATTGGCTTCACTTGGCTCCATGCTTGCAGATTTAATTGGACGATCCTTAACATAGGGATCACTTCATACAGTAATTTGCTGTTTTTATCGCTAAAACTTTCTGATTGATAAAGGGAAGGGGCGAAATCTTCAAGATGGATTTACTTATCTTTATGCCAAAATTCAACTCTATGAAAGAAAGACTTGATGAACTGACAATTGATAATTTCAGAATTTTTGCTGGCACTAATACTTTCAAGTTTACCGACCTGAACATTTATACTGGTGCCAACAACTCTGGAAAGAGTACAATTATTAAAGCGATCAAGCTCTTCGCAGATGGATTGGCGAAATCAGACTTTCCAGCATTAAATTTAATTTCAGAGGATTCCAATCTGGGTAGTTACGATAGTGTAATTAACTGGTACAGTAATAAAAAGAATTTTAAAATAGGGTTTAATACGAAAATTGCCGATATCGATGGAACTTTCAATGTTGTTTACACCTTTAGCGAAGGAAAGAATAAAGACGAACTTTTTCGGGAAACTGCCCTTTTTGCTAAGCTTGAAATAATAAGCCCTGATGGAGATGTATTTTTCGGTATTTATTCTGATTACTCTCCTGATCCAGGGGATCGTACTATAAGGTCGATCGAATCCCCAACCGAAAGAAGTGATCCTGGCTTGGTTGATTTCAGGTTAAATATTGCCTTGCTTGAAAAGTATCTTTCTAAAATAACCGATCAAGATTATACACTGTTAATCAAATTGTTGAACAGTATAAAAGGTGGAGATAATTTTTGGTGGGGAGAGTGTTTCAAAGAAGATGAATATAACATTGTGGATTACGATATCTCGAACCTTTTCTTTAAGGATTTCGAGGAAGATCTGGCTTTAGACCGATATTATAATTTGGCAGGCTATAAATCAAGAGAAATATTATACCTCGATAACGATGCGATCAATGAAAAGAAGCAGTATCAATATAACAGTAATTTCCTAAATTACAATGGTTTCATTAACAATGTCGTGCATTCCATACTTGAGTCGGTTAAAACAGGTTTGGACTTGTTTAGAAACAACAACATTCTTCACATCGTTTCTGACATATCACAGGAAAGACTCATTATTAACAACCTGCAGTCGCAGTACTTAAAAAGACTATATCAGATTCTCGGGAAATCCGAAAATCTAAGTTTTATAAGAAGATCATTAGCTTCGTTTGAAATTGACGGATCGGTTGAAATAGTGCCACATTTGAATACTGCTTTCGAGGTCAACCTTATAACAAACGTTCAAACTGTTAAAAATAAAAAAGTCGAAAATAGCAAACTCAATGGACGAAGTTATTTCGGCGCATATCAAGAATCTTATAAAGATTACGAATCAAATCAAAGAATCAATATCGCCGACCTTGGAAAGGGAACTGCAAATATTATTAAGCTCATTCTAAAAACTGCTGCAATTTTGTTCTCTTCCAGGGAAGAGTTTCGGATGAAAGAAGAGTTGCCGCAGGATCAGGGAAGAAAAGGGAATCCTGTTGCAAGAAAAACCATACTCGTTGAAGAACCTGAAGCTTTTTTACATCCGAATTGGCAATCTAAATTAATGGACTTCTTTATGCGATGCTCAGATGAATTTGGTGTTCAGTTCATTATAGAAACGCATAGCGTATACTTGATCCAAAGATTACAGTACCTGGTAGCCAAAGATGATATTGAGTATAAGGATGTAACAATTCTGTATTTCAACTCGAATGATACTGCTGAAAAGTTTTACAAAATAAATATCAGGAAGGATGGTATACTCAAAGAAAGCTTTGGTACAGGCTTCTATGATGAAACAGCCAACCTAACTGCTGACATTTTAAACATTCAAAATATAAACTGATGTTGAGGGCACATACGGATAAGGAGATCATTATTGACGCTTATCGCGCATTCAAGAAAGATTGGATCAAAAACCCGCGAGATTTTCTTGATTTTCTTCGTGAAGGTTCAGACCTGACCATCTATGGTACACCCAATCAGAGCGAGAACTCAATTATTTCTTATCTTTTACAGGGAAGGGGCGATGCCCAAATAAGCCAGGTTGATACAGCGTTGTCGGAAATCCATAATAAGTTCAACCCCAAGAACCCATTCCAGGTATTCTTTTTCAACACATCAGAAGAAACCAGGAAAACAAAACTCCGAAAACAGGTTAACAATCTCTTGTCGGGGTTTACAGATGACTATAAAGAAGTCTTTACAAAATTGGCGACGAAAAAATATTTCCGCGTCGGTGATGTGGAATCACCATTTGAGTTTTCCGATTGGGCGGAAGTCCTGCCTGATTTGCCAGTAAGTGATATCATTATTACTGACCCCTATCTTTTTGACGATTGTGACGGAAAGAACCCGATTAAAGAGAATTACTACAGGTTGCTCGATGAAATAGCTAAGAAATACAAACTGGACAGCCTTATTGTTTTTTCGAAAAGACCTGGTCGGGAGTTGAAAGCCCAGCTAATAGCTGACTCTCAGGAGATCCTTGGCAAAAACCAAGTCCATATTTTAACCTTTGAGGGGATTCTTGAACACGACCGATACATCTTTATGAACTATCACACCATAAACGCAGGAGGTTCGATGAACTATTTTAATGACGAGGGTGTGGTATCTGTAAAATACGCGAGTAAAATTGACGTCATTCCAGTTTGCAACGGGGAGAATTTTAATATCGCCCAGGATGTGTTACGAAGGTTGTCGCAAGAGATAGAACGCCTAAAAGACAAAGGGCGGATTCCGATCTCTGTCCACAGCAAATTATTTTACTTCCAAAAGGGTTAAATGCATATTTTGAATTACCAAACAGATCAAACCTAAACGATGATTATTATTAAACTATTGACAAATGAGCATCACAGCCGCCGACATTCAAAAAACTTTACGGATAAAAAGAGCAGTAAACGAGTACTTTGAGAAAAAAACTGAAACAAAAGTCGAAGCAAAGGAACTTATGAATCTCTTCATAAAGAAAGGAATATTCACGCATAACAATCAAGACGGGTTGCCAATCCGTGAATATTTAAGGCACTTGGATGAGAACAAACACTTACACTTGATCCCACAGGCGTATTTTGAGCAAAAGGACAGCAACAAGAACTGGTACTTTATTAAAACAAACAAGTAGTATGACCTTCTCAAGCATTGACGATATCAAAAAAGCTGGGTTTAAAGGGTTTCTGAAAATGAGCGAGTTGTTTTCGGACAGCAGCTCGATCCCGAAGATCAAAGGGGTGTACCTTGTTTTGTATTTGACGGACAAATCGCCAGAATTTAAGACCGTAGGAACTGGCGGGCACTTCAAGGGGAAAGACCCGAACGTTTCAATCGCTGAGCTAAAGAAGAATTGGGTGGACGGCACCATCGTTGTTTATATCGGGAAAGCTGGAAAGGAAGGAAGCAGCGCTACATTGCATTCACGACTCAAGCAGTATTTCGGTTTCGGAAAGGGTGGCAATATCGGACATTGGGGCGGCAGGTTGATCTGGCAACTCAGAAATTCCAGCGATTTGGTTGTATGTTGGAAAGAATTGCCAACAGATGATCCTCGAACCGTTGAAGCCGATCTTTTAAAGAAGTTCATTGCCAAATACGCGACAAGGCCTTTTGCTAACTTATCAGACTGATGAACCCAAGGCAGTATGAAGAGCTCGTTTGTGAACATTTTCGCAAAATGGGCTATGATGTAGAGCTAACGCCGTACAGCAATGATTATGGCGTGGACGCATTTGCAATTAAGGACAAGCAAAAGATTGCGGTGCAGGCAAAAATGTACGGCAGTTCAACGAGGAAAGTGAATAGGCAGATGATAATGGAGCTCCACGGTGCAAAAGGTTATTTCGATTGTACAAAGGCGGTTCTCGCAACTGATGGGAGTTTGATGCCAGATGCAGTTACCGTTGCGGAAAAACTGGGAATTGAAATTCTACATCTTGCCCCTTTGAATATAATCACGACGTCATCGACAGAATCGACAGACGGATCGTTTGAAACCATCTGGGAGCAATATATAATGCCGCTCGAAGGCAGGACTCTGGTTCGATCAAACGGCAATACCAATAAGATTCTAAAGGCTGATTGGGGCGGGATTGAACGCATAACGTCAAATGGCAAGAAGGGCACCATAAAAATTGAGATATTCAGGCTAACCATAAACCGATTGCTGAAGGTTGGTTCAATTACCCGGGATGAAATAAACCAGAACTATTCGGGAAGGGCATCTTCGGGAGTAGTTCTTATCCTTTCTCAAGTGCCTTTTTTCGAACTCATCACCAGCCCAATTGGAATAACAGTTAACCGGAAATTGCTCTTGATTATGACATTATGATTTTGGGGCCAAGTTTAGAACTACGAGATGCTTTGGATAATCCAGATAAATATTGGGATGGCAAACCAAATTCCCAAAACAATCAGGTATGGAGTTTTGCCAACAGACCCGAAGCCGGTGATAGGGTTTTAATGCGTTATAACAAAGAAGTCATTGGAATTGGACAAATTCCGATGGAAACGGAAAATCAGTATATACTTTACTATGAATGCAAGCGTCATATTATAAATTCATAACTGCGACACAATTTGACGTAGTCTTGTTTTATCTTTGTTTTAAACATCTATAAAATGAACAGACGTCAAGCCCTAAAAACCCTTACTGCCCTAGCTGCCTTGATTTATCTGCTGAAGCTTGAACTCTTTATTAATTCCAGGCCATTAAAGATTCATTTTATTGGTTTGGGCGGCGCTGGCAGTAATGTTATTGAGCATATTCATAAAAAAGGGATTGACGCCAGGTACACATGCATCTCGAGTCCAGAACGGCCGCATCTTCCAAGAGATATTGAATTTATTCTATTCGGTACTGAAGAGCATGATTACCGTACTTATAAAGAAAAGATAAAAGATCTTGAAATTTCCGATGAAATTCAAAATCTGTTTAACAGTGACTCATACTTTGTCCTTTTCACCGGTTTTGGCGGGATCACCGGAACTAATCTGACAAGACAATTATCGGCAATGTTGCACCAGAAGAATAAAGAATTCATGGCTATTTATACTATGCCGTTTAACTTTGAAGGGCCAAGTCGTAAAGCATTTACATTGCAAGCTAAGCAAGCGATGGATGGCTTTTCCAACGCACATTCTATTGACTTGGAGGTAATTCTCCAAAAATATCGAAATGAAAAATTGAATGTTGCGTTTCAAAAGGCTGATGAGCACTGCTACCAGTTATTCAGGAAAAATATTTTAATGCAATCTTCCGATCCTTCGTTAATATATTCTTTGCCCTTGTGACCAATGTTTATAGTATGG
>JBAWXY010000130.1:0-7549 GCA_037143835.1 Bacteroidota bacterium | reverse complement strand
TAATTATCTGAAGCCATCAGAAGGAATGGTTTCATCTCAAAACTATGGTAGTAAGGTCTGAGCCTTTCAATATTATAATCTGATAATTTGACTACTTTTTTAGATGATGTAACCACATCAATAGGGAGATTATCGTATCTTCCGTTCTTCAGGACTACAATTCTTCCATGTACCCCTTTAAGAATAAGATCAAGAGCGAGGTTACCATAAGCCATCGGGACAATGGAATCGAGAGCGTCCGGATCTCCTCCTCGTACCATATAGCCAAGTTTCTGGTAAATTACGTTAATTGTTTTCCCATTATTATATTTTCCCGAAAGTTCTTTAAGTTTTACTGATACCATCTCGCCAATACCTCCGAGTTTTGCATGGCCATAAGCATCCTTTTCGCTGTCAGCAAAGATCATCTCTCCTCCTTTAAACATTGCTCCTTCTGAAACCAGTACAACAGAATATTTGCTTGGATTTTGATTCCTGTCTTCAACAAGAAGTTTTGTAAGCAGCTCAATATCAAACTCATATTCGGGTATCACGCACCTGTTTGCAGCACCTGCCAATGTAGGTAGCATAGCTGTAAATCCGGCATATCTTCCGAATACTTCAAGAACCAGAAGTCTTTCGTGAGATCCGGCAGATGTTCTGAGGCTGTTCGTCATTTGAATGGTTCGTGAAACGCAGGTGCTGAAGCCGATACAGTAATCGGTTCCCGGAACATCATTGTCCATCGTCTTTGGTATTGCAACAACATTTACCCCTTTTTTGTAAAGATGAACACCATAACTGAGGGTATCATCGCCCCCGATAGGAATAAGATAATCAACACCAAGCCATTCAAGATTTTTTATTATCTCCGGAGTAAGATCGTTTATTTCAGCATTATAGGTACTTTGAAGATGCTCAGGAACACTCTCTTTTGTCATGTGGCTGGGCCTTGTTCTGGATGTATGTAAAAATGTTCCGCCGGTACGGCCTGCTTTATTAACAATATCGTCCGTAAGGATCTGACAGCAGTTGCTGTTGTCTGCCTTGCTGTCCCTTATTAATTCGGTTAGACCAGCCCATCCCCTGCGAAGACCTATTACTTTATATCCTTCCCTGTTTGCACGGATTGTTACGGCACGAATAGCCGGATTAAGTCCGGGAACATCTCCCCCTCCGGTAAGAATAGCAATTATCCCTTTAGTTGTTTTCAGATTTACCATGATCTTTTGCTTTTTATTTGATTCCATTATCAGTAAATTTAAGACCTCTAAAGTAAAACTTTTTAATATTATTCCAAATACCGTATATTATGCCGGGAAATCAAACCAATACAAATTTACAAAAGAACCCATCTGTTCTGATTACCGGCGGAAACGGCCGACTGTCAGATTTCTGCTATTTTCCACCTATCTGCATTTCAGCTTGTATGATAGAAAATTCTTTGTCTTTCAAAACGCCTCCTCGTGTTGAAAACACACTTGCCTTTCCTTTGAGTTCTGATCTACTATAAAGCCGGATATTAAAAACAGCCGTTGTTACTGATCCTCCCTGAGTGTCTGGAACATTTTTAGAGATCGCACTTTGTCTGGAAGCTCGTTCATCGTCGTTATATCCGCCTCTGGATTCTCTTACTCTTGCCGGTTTTTCTTCCTGGATTACTTTATATCCGGGGTTTCCAGCTACAGTGCCGGTGGTATCAAAATCAAGAACAACCCTGTCATCTGTAACTATCTTAACAAGATGAGCCTGCTTTAGAGCTGTTGGCAGCTTACCATCATTTCTGAAGCTGACTTTCAGCTGAAAATCAGTTGAGTCAGTCTTATATGATTTCATTTTTTTCACTTCAATATTATCCCAGGAAAGTTCTGGTAGGTAGTTTGCCATTTCAAGGTTAAACTTCGCTTCGTTTCTTATCCATGTCTCCAGATGTTTCGCAGGGGGGTTCTGGGAGAAGAATTTTGGATCAAATCCTCCAATCTCAATATCACCGTAAACAGGATGTTTCCATGGTTTCCACTCAAAAAATCCCAGACTGTCATTCTCTTCATCGTCCCACCTCAGCATATCTGTCTGGTCAATTTTTTTATCCCCGTCATAATCTTTCATTTTTGCACCGTTCCATATCTCATCCCCATACCAGATTGCTCCAAAATACCAGTAACCAAAATCGGGTCCATGTCCGAAAAGAGGAGTCCCGTTGCCATAATCATTATAAACATCTCCGGCTTTTGTATATCCTGTAGTTTTCTTCCCTATCTCATCAAAGATCTTGTACCATTTAAGATCTTCGGGATACATTCTTTCTTCGGATGCAGAGGTTGAGGGTGGCCGGAGATGCATAGGAACGCTGGTATCCATGGAATTGACAACATAAACATTGGGGTGGGAAAGCAAAAATAAGACAACAGCCCTGGTTTCAGTCTCGCTCAAAGGATATTCCCCGGCTCCTCCCTGCGTATTTCCTCTGCCGGTCTCTTCTGTCTCCGGTCGCCAGTTTTCAGGATAGTTTCTATGCAGGTCAAGTCCTCCGATCCCATCTTCATTAATACGACCATCACCATCATTATCTATCCCCTCAGAAGATGTCAGATAAATTCCCTTCCCGGCAGGAACCCGCTTCATTATTCTTCCGGAAGGGTCTTTCGGATCTGGTATCCAGGTGCCTTTCTTTTCGTCTTTCCATCTCATTGTCAGAATAGCACCATTGCTGTCAATGTCATCGGGAGCATCCTCATCGAGGAGACCATCGCCGTCATTATCTTCCGGGCGGACTGTACTTCTGTTGCTTTGTGCTGTATTCAGATAAAGATTATGGCCATCGGGATTATTAATTGGCTTCAGATAGATGGTTTTTGTATCGAGAAGGTGAGTTACATCAGGGTCTTTCCCATAGTTGTCCAAAAGATATTTTGCAAGCCATAGAACAGATTCAGTGCCTGTTACTTCTCCACTGTGCCGGCCTCCTTCAAAAAATGCTGCCGGTTTATCAGTATCCTTACCCGTCTTTTTATTTGTGAATGTCATCTGAAGAATAGGCCTGCCCTCATAGCTCTTACCAACTTCATACAGATCAATCAGTTCAGGATACTTATCTGCCCATCTCCTGAGCCATATATAAATTACATCTGCTGAATGATATTTATCGAAATTAAGGCTGTCCCCGGCAATATACTGAACTGATCGAAATTCAATTTTCGGGAAAAAACTTACACCGGACCTGGCTCCGGACAAAGTATAGTTCTTCTCTTTTACATCCGATCCGGTTAATGGTAAGGATGATTGCTGACGACCAGATTGTCCGTACAACATTGCAGAAATCAATAAGATTCCCAAAGCAGAAATGAAATTCTTCATAATTTATAGGTTTGTTGTAATACCAGGAAAGGAAAGAAATAAATAGAAATAAATTGAAATGAATTGAAATAAATATCAGCCACGCTTGGAAATAATTTCCAGTTTATCGACATCAACCACTTCAATTGTCTTTCCGAAGACTCTGATTATCCCCTCCCTTTTGAAATCAGATAACGTCCTGATAACGTTTGCTGTGCTCATTCCAATATAGTCTGCAATCTCTTTCCTTGAAACAGGAAGGTCGAAAACCCTGGAATTATAAATTTCTTTGGTAAAATAAAGCAGAACAAAAGCCACCCGGCCAATAAGGTTTTTTTGTCTGATATCGAGGGTCTGGCTGATAATTTTATCATTTATCCTCGATATCTTGGTTAGCAGCCCCATCGCAAATCCTCCATTTTTTAAAAACAGTTCTTTAATAAAATCAAGTTTTACAATGCAGACAACTGAATCTTCGAGGGCAGAAACAGAGTACTGGTATCTTTCTTCCGAAAAAATGCTCATATTACTGACAAATTCAAATGGCCTGGTTATGGTAATAACCTGCTCTTCTCCATTTGAGGTTCTTCTGTAAAGTTTGACAAGTCCACTTTTAAGATATTTAAAGTTGGTGATTTTCTCTCCTTCATGATTTATTATCTCCCCCTTGCGAAAAGATTGTTCCTCTTTATTATTGCATAACTCGTCAATTGAGGCATCATCCAGGTAAGAAAACACAATATCCCGGAAATCACAATTTGCGCAAATACAGGGTTTTTTCTTTTCGTTCACGCTTTTCAGTTTTTCACAAATTTACCAATTTCCTGTTCATATTTTCAAATTTCGATTTGTTTTATTGCCAAAATTAGACCTAATTTGATGGTCGATTAATACAATTTGTCTCTTTTTACAGGAAATGATCTACAAAACTGATTACCATATACATTCCAGCTATAGCGATGGACGTTCATCTCCGGAGGACTATATCGCTCCGGCCATCGCTGCAGGACTGAGTGAGATAGGTTTTTCCGAGCATCTTACGTTATTCAAAGACCTTGAAGACTGGAATATGAACCCTGTAAACATTTCTCCTTATATAAATCACATAGAAACTCTTCGGAATAAAACAAAGAATATCAAAATTAAAACAGGCCTTGAGGTTGATTTTTTTGCTGGAAAAGAAAAAGAGATAAAGGATTACCTTAGCCCCCTGCCACTTGATTATATTATTGGTTCGGTTCATTATCTCGGTGAAAAAACCGTGGATGTGGGACCGGAATTTTATTTAGGAAAGAGCATCGACAGATTATTTGAATCATATTTTGATTCTGTTTGTGGTGCTGCTGCATCAGGACTATTTGACATAATTGGTCACTGCGACTTAATAAGAATTTATGGATATAAACCTTCATTTGATCAGGAACCTTTTTACCGGAAACTTGCTAAAACAATGAAAATGCACAATGTTGTTTTTGAGTTAAATACCAACGGAAGAAACAGGCCTCTGGCCGATTTTTATCCCGACCGGAGGTTTCTTCATATTTTCAGGGAAGAAAATGTACCTGTCTGTGTCAATTCAGATGCACACATGCCATCGCGTGTAGGACAGTCTTTCGATGAGGCATATGATTTGTTAAGATATATTGGCTTTACTGAAATGGCTGTTTTTGATAAAAGAGTGCGTCGGATGGTTCCTTTTTGATTATGCTCCCAGTATATGCTCCAGAAAGATCTTTAAACCTATTGCTATTAAAATAAGTCCCCCGATAATTTCGACTTTGTTTCCAAGTCTGTCGCCTGCATATTTGCCAATTCTGATTGCTGTCATGGAAGCGAGGAACGTTACAACCCCAATAAGAATTCCGGATTTCCAGATCATTACATCCAGCAGGGCAAAACTTATTCCAATTGCAAATGCATCAATGCTGGTTCCAAGAGCTATTGTCAATAGGACAATTGTGTTGCTGAAATCTTTTGTTTCGTTTTTATTAGTTTTTTTAAGCCCTTCAATAATCATTTTAATTCCCAGGAAAGAAAGCAATGCTAAGGCAATCCAGTGGTCTGTTGCTTTCAAAGCATTTGAAATTACAGATCCAAGAAAATAACCGGCAACAGTCAACCCTCCCTGAAAAACAGCAAGAACAGTCGCAACTCTTATCGCTTGTCTGAATCGGATACTGCTCAGGATAACGCCATAGGATAATGAAACAGCAAATGTGTCAAAAGATAAGCCCAGTGCAATAGCCAGTATTGTGAAAAAGTCCATAGAGCAATCGTAAGTTGCGCAAATATAACTTATATTTGAACACCTTAAAAAGATTCCCATGAGAGCTGTGATTCAACGGGTAAGCAAGGCTTCTGTGACAATCAAAAATAAGATCAAGTCGGAAATCGGTGTAGGTTTGCTTGTTCTTGTCGGCATCGAAGAATCTGATAATGATGCTGACGTTGAATGGTTGTGCAATAAAGTTGTACAGCTCCGGATTTTTAATGACAGTAACGAAGTAATGAACCTTTCGGTTCTGGATGTTGGGGGAAGTGTCCTTGCAATCAGTCAGTTTACGCTTCATGCCAAAACCCGGAAAGGGAACAGGCCGTCATACATACGTGCAGCACATCCCGACATTGCAGTTCCTTTGTATAACAGATTTGTCAGCACCCTTTCCAGTCTTATGGGTAAAAAGGTCGGAACAGGAGAGTTTGGTGCCATGATGCAGATAGAATTAGTTAATGATGGTCCTGTTACAATAATTATTGATACGAAAGAAAAGGAATAACGGGGAAATTTGAAAATGTTGGAATTATTAAATGAAGAACAGATTGCTGTCAGGTAAAAATCTATAAACATGAATATTAATATAGCTGAAGAAAAGACTTCAAAAAAATCTGTGCTTCTTGTTGCGACTTTTGCAGCATTTCTGACTCCCTTTCTTGGTTCTGCGGTTAACCTGGCTCTGCCATCAATAGGTAAGGATCTCAATGCAAATGCGATTGAGCTGGGGTGGGTAATCAGCAGTTTTATTTTATCCTCAGCAATATTTCTTCTGCCGTTTGGACGTCTGGCTGACATTATCGGAAGGAAAAAGATTTTTTCGCTTGGGATTTTACTGTTTACCATTTCAACTTTTCTGATAATATTTTCCGGTAGCATTACTTATCTGATAGTTTTCCGGATATTCCAGGGATTATCCAGTGCAATGATCTTTGGTACAAGTCTTGCAATAATCACCTCTGTTTTTCAGCCCGGAGAGCGAGGAAAAGCTATGGGCATCAATATAACCGCTGTATATCTTGGACTTTCATGCGGTCCTGTAATCGGAGGATTACTGACCCAGTATCTTGGGTGGAGAAGTATTTTTGCATTTCTTGTTCCTTTTGGTATTATTTCTCTTATCCTCATCAACAGGAAAATAAAAACCGAATGGGCAGATGCTGCAGGTGAAAAATTTGATTGGCGCGGCTCTGTTATATATGGAATAGCGCTGTCTTCTTTTATGTATGGCTTTTCACGTCTCCCTTCCTGGTTAGGATGGATCTGCATCGCCATAGGGGTTCTGATGGCAGTTGTTTTCCTGATTATTGAGAAAAAGATCAGCAATCCGGTTTTTGATGTCCGGTTGATCCTGCGAAACAGAGTTTTTGCTTTCTCGGGTATGGCAGCATTAATTCATTATTCCGCTACCAGTGCAACTGGATTTTTTATAAGTCTTTACCTGCAATATCTGAAAGGACTCGATGCAAGAACAGCCGGTTTGATTATGATATTCCAACCTCTTGCCATGACCCTTCTTTCGCCTGTAGCAGGAAGGTTATCCGATAAAAAAAATCCCGGCGTTATCGCTTCAATCGGCATGGGGATGACAGCTGCCGGGCTTATTTTGCTCTGCTTCATTAAAGTGACGACTCCCAATTATCTTATCGTATTATTGCTGATCATGATGGGGATCGGTTTTGGTCTCTTCTCCTCCCCAAACTCAAATGCAATTATGAGTTCTGTTGAAAATCGACATCTTGGGGTAGCCTCCGGAGTTGTTGGAACGATGCGGATGGTTGGTCAGATGATGAGTATGGGTATTGCGATGATGCTCATCTCGTTATATATCGGGGAACAGACAATAAATCCGGCAACTTATCCGGGTCTAATTTCCGGAATGAGAACAGGCTTTTTAATCTTTTCGATATTGTCTGTTTTTGGAATTTTTGCCTCTCTGGCACGAAATGAGAAACTTGGAAA
>JBAWXY010000129.1:0-7555 GCA_037143835.1 Bacteroidota bacterium | reverse complement strand
AGAAGAAAAACTTATATTTGTAAACCCGTGGTCTAAGAATGGGTAGTAGTTAATGGTATAGTATATGAAGAACCTGATCGATTAAATTTCATTAGTCTACTGAATACTTTAGTCAATACAGTATTGCTTTTTAAATAAGCAGAACTCCAATCATTTTTATTTTTTTGCGAAGCAATAACATCATTAAAAATTTCAGAATCACCCTCTTTATTCTGAGTGCTTATAGTTAGAGTTACCTCAACCGGTGTTAAAAATTCATTATCCGGAAATTTCACTTTAATAGGTGTTGTAATGAAATCATTACTCTTATATTTTTTTTGTGAAAACTTAATATCTGAGCCAATGGTAACCGTGTTAGCGGAAGAAGATGGACCTAAGTCTTTTGGAGTTATTTTATATCCAAAAATGCCAATTGATGAATTAATGCTTCCAGTGGGAGTTGTATAAGAGTAATTAAAGTAATTTGTTTTATCGTAGTAAAGACTCAACTTATTTATGTAATTCTTAATATATCCAACTGATAGACTAGCTTTTGCAATAGGCAAAAGTGGACCTTGATATATGGTATTAATATAATTTAAATCAATGCTAGTGTATCGCATGGGAGCCCTTAGTGCTAATACTATTAAAATGTACTCTTCCGCAGGTTTCTTATTATCAATCTTGTTTAATATCAGAGGGTACACAAAATTTGGAATTGAAATATCAGAAGGGATAAAAGGAGAATTGAATGTGTTAAACATATAACCAATAACATTTGGCCCTTTTGCATTTTTAAAACTGGTCCAAGTAATATTTGTATTTTTAAAAAAAGAATTTATAAAACTATTGATAAGGTAAGTGCTGTCTTTGTTGGCATCTCCTCGTATGGCTGCAATTTCGTTTTGGTTAATATTAAAATGGAAAAACGAAATTTCATCTCTCTCTTTATCAAAAAACATTATCCCATTTTGCCTTTGGGCCAATAAAATATTTGCATTACCAAGAGGATTATTAACTTTTAAGTTCTGAAATAAATCTTCTAAATCTCTTTGGAAACGAGGCGTACTTTGTTGTAGATTCCTGAAATTATTTGAAATGTCATAAGTGATAATAAAATGACGTCTATATGAATCTTGAGAATAACTTGTATAACTACTAAAAATTGTAAAGATTAATAGGGAAAGGACAGAAAATCGCTTTGTAAGTTTTCCAGTAATAATTAACTGCGATAAACATAATACACTTAAAAATGAATTTTTTCTTATTTTAATCATGTTGTAAATTCTCCCGGATGTTGAATATTTGCAACCATAACTTTCACAAACCTATTCAATCATATCAGTATTTTTTTAAGATATCTTCAAATATAAAAAAAACTTAACAATAATATTATAAAAGATACATTTGTTTTGATATCATTTGACAAAATTAATTTAACCTCTTAAGGCAGGAGAATTATATTGCTATAAGATACCTATTTCAATTGATTGAGAAAACCATTAGTCCTGACCACCTTTGGCCGGAGTAAAATGCCAGTTGTTAAGGTGTGTATGTAAATTGTAATCTTACAGGCCAAGTGTGGACATGGCATCCGGCTTTTGCGCCAATCCTCTGGCGCTGATTTTTAATCCGTTCCATGTTCGGAATATGCACAAAGGCATTTCTGCGCCAAAATTTCGGAGTACGTTTCCCGGAAGATTTTATGTCCGGATTAACCGGGCAGCAACCTGAAAAAGTCAGTCGAGTTACAGGCTTTTCACCTCATTTACAAGGTTCTGCAGAGTACTCTTTGCATCGCCAAATAACATTCTTGTTTTATCATTAAAGAAGAGCATATTTTCGATAGCTGCATAACCTTTTCCCATTCCGCGTTTCATAACTATGATGTTTTTAGCATCGCGTGCTTTAATAATCGGCATACCATAGATCGGACTCGAAGGATCATCCTCAGCAGCGGGATTTACAACATCATTAGCCCCAATTACGACAAGTACATCGGTATTTGGAAGATCAGGATTGATCTCATCACTCTCAATAAGCTGTTCGTAAGGCACATCTGCTTCAGCAAGCAATACATTCATATGTCCGGGCATACGACCTGCAACAGGATGGATTGCATATTTCACCTCTACTCCTTTCTCTTCCAGAAGCTTATCCAGCTCATGGCAGATATGCTGAGCCTGTGCAACAGCAAGTCCGTAACCCGGAACAATAACCACTTTCTTCGAATAGCTTAAAAGCACAGCAGCATCTGAAATTGATATCTCTTTCACAGTACCTCCTGCAGCCACATTCGACTGACCACCGCCTCCAAACACTCCGACTATCACATTAAGTAAAGAGCGGTTCATTGCTTTGCACATCAGGATAGTCAGTATTGTACCCGCTGATCCGACGAGTATCCCACCTGTAAGCATTGCCTGGTTGTTGTAGAGAAATCCTCCCATAGCTGCGGCTACTCCTGTAAATGAGTTCAATAACGAGATAACTACAGGCATATCAGCGCCTCCGATTGGCATAACAAACAGGACGCCGTATATAACAGCAATCACGAACATTATATATATTAAAGGTGTTAATTCACTGCTGGCCTGCACATCTCTGGTCATTATATAAGCTATAAAACCAATCAGCACTGCAAGAATAGTGAGATTCACATATTTCATTGCTTTTATCCGCATATCACCAATCCATCCGTCGAGCTTGCCAAAAGCGATCATACTGCCTGCCCACGATACTGTACCTATCATCAGTCCGAGAAGGATTGCCAGCACATGCCCGTTTGCCATACCGCTTTTTGCTATCAGCTCAGGACTGACATGAGGGAACTCCATCATTGAGATAAGAGCCGCAGCTGCTCCACCCATACCGTTAAAGAAAGAAACGAGCTGGGGCATGGCAGTCATTTTAACCCGTTTGGCAATTACCCAACCGATAACTGTTCCTATTCCGATTGCGGCAAGTATAAGTCCGATATTGCCTATAGGTTTGCCGTCCTTCTGATGAAAAAGAATTGTTGCAATTATTGCCAGTACCATACCTATGGCAGCAAGAATATTTCCTCGGCGGGCTGTCAACGGGTGACTTAACATTTTTAATCCTGAAATGAAAAGTACCGAGGCAATGACATAAGTAATCTCAAGAATTGAGATACCGTATGAGAATTGAGATATATCGTTCATTATGTTGATCTTTATCATTTTCTACAAAAGTTGTTTACTTCTTTTTCTTGAACATTTCCAGCATCCTGTCTGTAACTACAAATCCTCCTACAACATTAAGAGTGCCCAAAACGACAGCCAGAAATCCTAATATCATCGCCCCGGTCGTTTCGGCATGTCCCATAACTATAATGGCGCCTATTATTACCACACCGTGTATGGCATTGGCCCCGGACATAAGAGGAGTGTGCAGGATGGCAGGAACATGGCTGATCACCTCAATTCCAAGAAATATTGAAAGGATAACAATAAAAATAGCCTCCCTGTGCAATAAGAAAAATCCTAAAATATTTTCCATGATATATTTTTATTTGATATTTAGCATTTGCCTGATTCTCTGACTTATATACTCCTTACCATGAACAGCGGTCGTCCCGTTTATAATATCGTCCTGCATATTAAGAGCCAGGTTGCCATCTTTATCAACCATAATTTTCAGAAGATTGATAATATTGCAGCCGAACATCTTACTGGCATCAGTAGGCATATCGGAAGGATAGTCAGATTTCCCGATAATATTTACTCCGTTCACAATAATTTTTTTCCCGTTTTCAGTCAGTTCGCAGTTACCTCCAGTTGAAGCAGCGAGGTCAATGATAACTGATCCGGGTTTCATGGCATTCACTGTTTCTTTAAGAAGAAGAACCGGAGCTCTTTTGCCGGGAATCCGGGCAGTGGCAATAACAACATCAGCTGCTATGGCACGTTGTTGAATCAGTTCCTGTTGTTTCTTTTTAAACTCTTCGGTTTGTTCAACAGCATATCCGCCTGCTGCAGCATCTTCTTTTGAACCTTCAACTTCAATAAATTTTCCTCCGAGACTTTTAACTTCCTCTTTAACAGCAGATCTTACATCGAACACCTCAACTATGGCCCCGAGTTTACGAGCAATCGCAATTGCCTGCAATCCGGCCACTCCGGCTCCCAGAATCAACACCCGTGATGGTTTAATTGTTCCGGCCGCTGACATGAACATCGGAAAGAATCTTGGTAATAACGATGCAGCATCAAGTACTGCTTTATAACCGGATACTGTAGCCATCGAAGAGAGAATATCCATAGACTGAGCCCGCGTTGTCCTTGGTACCAGATCGAGTGCCAGGACTGTAAGTCCCTGATGACGGGCTTTCTCAAGCCATTTGCTGTTTTCAACCGGATTTAGAACCGAGCAAAGCACCTGCCCTTCTCTGAAAGAATTAATATCATCTTCCATCGGGGGATTTACAGAAAGCAACATTGCAGCTTTTGAAATAACCTCTTTTCGTTCAACTGTCAGGGCACCGGCAGCCTGGTAAGCCTTGTTAGTAGCAAAAGCCCGTTCGCCGGCACTAAGTTCGACTAATACTTCAATACCCATCTTTTTCAATACGGTAACTTCACCAGGGAGAATTGCTACCCTTTTTTCAGTTCCCGATTCTTTGAGGATGCCTATAATCATATATTTGGAGTTTGGTGTTTGGAGTGCCTGAAGTTAAATCAAAAAAAGAAATTCCTTAACCAGAAGTTGTTTGCTTCACTTCGTGCATGAGGACCTTTTACCCCACGAATTCCGTGGCGCTCACCCGGATAAAGCATAAATTCAAATGTTTTGCCTTCATCCTGTAACCTGGAAATCAGGTATATGGAATTCTGCATATGAACATTATCATCCATATCCCCGTGATTTAAATATAATTTCCCTTTGTAGTTTTTAACAAAATTAAGAGCCGAGCCATCTTTGTAACCTTCAGGATTCTCCAGTGGAGTATCCATAAAGCGTTCGGTATAAATATTATCATAAAGACGATAATCGGTAACTGAAGAACCGGCAAATCCATGTGTCCAGTAGTCTGCGCCTTTTGTCAATGCCAGACAGGTCATGTATCCGCCGTATGAGGTTCCGGTAATACCCATACGTGTACCATCAATATAAGGCTTTGTGAGTAACCATTTTACAGCATCTTCATAATCAAGGATTTCCCATTTGCCCAGACAACGATACATATAATCAAGACCTTTCTTTCCAAAATGACCTGAACCACGGTGGTCAACTGAAAAGGTAATTATACCATTCCGGGAATACAATGAAGGATTGCTTCCCTCCCATAAGTTTTTAACTTTCTTGTTGTCAGGACCTCCGTAGATTGTAAAAACTACCGGGTATTTTTTTGTTGGATCAAAATTAACAGGATAAGTTATAATAGCCGGCATATTGAACAGTCCGTCGGAAGTCAGGATCTTTACCAATTCGGCTTTTGAGTTTTTTGTAGGATCAAACGCCGGTTGCTCAAACTTATGTATCTCCCTGACAACTTTGGCTTTTTTATCGAGTGTAATCATAGAACCGGCGCTGACCACGCTGTTCCATGTATCAACGAAGTAACTGCCTTTTGGAGAAATACTTACGTTATGTGTCCCGTTTCCGGTTGTTATCTGAAGCAAATTCTTACCATCGAGACCAACCCTGAAAAAATGTTTATCAGTTGATTCAGCACCGGTGGCTGAGAAATAGACCATTTTCATATCTTCATCCACCCTGTCGATACCGGTAATCCTGAAGTTGAAATTTGTAAGCTGTGTGATGAGTTTGCCATCCCATCCGTAATAATAAAGATTCTCCCAGTCATTTCTGTAGCTTCTGACAATAAAGCCGGAACCGTTATTCATAACATAAATATCCTCGTAGAATTCAACCCAGGTCTTTCTGCTCTCGTTGTAGATCTTTGTAAAATCACCTGATAAGGGATCAGCAAGAATGATTTTAATATCATTCTGATCACGATTAACTACCTGTATAGCAAGCTTTTTACTATCAGGTGTCCAGAATGGCCATGCAATATACTGGTCAATGCTATAATCAGTTTTTACCCATACAGTTATAGCAGATGCAACATCGGCAATACCCATTTTCACCTTTGGATTGGGATCACCTGGTTTGGGATAAGGAGTAGCTTCGATAAGTCCATGGATACCATCGGCTTCATCAAGCCTGTTCAGTGTGAATACAGGAACATCGGTCTCATCAGTTCTCAGGTAAGCCAGTTCATTTCCGTCGGGCGACCACCAGAACGCAGCATAACGACTAGGCCTGCCAAGTATCTCCTCCATGTAAACCCAGGAAGAATAACCGTTGTAAATTTTATCGGAAGCATCAAAAGTAAGCCTGGTTTCCTTATTGTTCACAAGATCATAAACATACAGATCCTTGTTTTTTGTATATGCTATCTTTTTCCCATCGGGGGAAAAGCGGGCATTTACTTCGGCTGTTTTGTCGTTTGTAAGCCTCCTAAGTTCCTTATCACCGATTGTAAAGAAGAAGAGATCATTCTCCTTCATCAGGATAACACTCTTCTTATCGGGACTGATCACATCATTCTTTGTTAATGTTGTTCCCTGAGGAAGTGATTGAGAAAGCAATTCCCGATAGGATTTTGCCGGCAGAACAAAAATACCTTTCCCGGTTTTAATATCAACACTCTGAACAACAGGATTTTTATCTGCATCAAATGTTTTGATCAGATAATGTGTATCATCGGTCCAGCCCACTATGGTATCCTGGTTACCGCCTCGTTGTGGCATCTGAGCCTTAGCCGGGCTGATAAGAACCAACATTGACACCATCAGGCAAATAGAAATCTGAAGGAAACCTGGTCTTCTCATAAGTAATGTATTTTAATTGTGAATATTCATAAACAGGGGAGCAAAAATAAGAATTTTTTACAGGGATTTAAAAAAGATTATATTTATCCCCCTGAAACAAATTCTATATAGATGAAAAGGATTTTACTGGCTGCTGTCGCTGCAGCATTGATTATTTCGACATTACAGTCTCAGACTATTAAATCACCCGGTGAATTTCCAGGCTATGAACCTGGCACACAATTCACCTATCATCACAGGGCAGTTGATTATTTTTACAGAGCATTAAGTTAAATTATGCCCCGTTTAAATTCAAAACAATGATTGGAAAATACAAAATTATCACGCTTTGTGGAAGCACAAAATTCAAGGATGAATTTATTTCAGAACAGAAACGATTAACACTGGAAGGTAATATTGTTATCAGTGTGGGGCTGTTTGGTCATTCTGGTGACAATGAAGTATGGTCGGAAACAACAAAACCAATGCTTGATGATATGCACAAAAGTAAAATTGATTTGGCTGATGAAATATTTGTTATAAACGTGGGAGGTTACATCGGTTATTCAACTAAAAGTGAAATCGAATATGCAGTGAAGACAAACAAACCTATAAAATACTTAGAACTACCTGGTAACTTTTAGATTGCCTCAATAGGGCATTGCTATTGTCCCAAATACTGAAACTTATTATCATATTTTTGTTCATTTCTTTTGTTCGCCCAAAAAACGAAC
>JBAWXY010000128.1:0-7604 GCA_037143835.1 Bacteroidota bacterium | reverse complement strand
TCCGGAATCTGTCTGAAAGCGGTTTAGTAAGGTCAAGGTGAAAACCTTCCATTTTGTAATATGTTTTGAAACCGTATGATTCGAAGAGTTCCTGGTAGTAAGGATGATTGTACGGGACCTCAAAAGAGGGATGGGTAAAACCTCCAGTAAGCAGTCCCCAGTACTTATCGGTTTCCCCGAAATTAACCGGACCGTCCATCGCTTCCATTCCTCTTGTTTTAAGCCACTCCTTTGCAGTATCAAAGAGCAGAAAAGCTGAAGGTTTGTCGTTAATACATTCAAAGAACCCCATTCCCCCGGTGGGCTGCTCATAGGATTGGGCAAGATTTTTATCAATAAAAGCTGCAATCCTGCCAATCAGATTGTTCTCATAGTCTTTCAGAATCCAGCGTTCTGCTTCACCATGTTTATAATAGGGATTTTTTTTCGGGTCAAAGATTGCCTCTGTTTCATTGTCAAAAGGGCATACCCATATCTTGTCATTTCTATAAATAATTCTTGCAGCATCGAGGAAATCTTTTCTTGTTTTCCTGTCAGTTACCCTGCTAATTTTCATCATAATATAATTGTTTTTAATGGAACCCCGAAGAGCCCGATAACTGCAATTTAAGAAATATCGCTGACAAACAAGCCGGATAAAAAAAGCACCAGGAGCAATTGCCCCTGGTGCAAAAACAACATTCATATTATCTGAACCAGATTAGTTCAGTTGAATTTTTTTAACAGGAGTATAAAGTAATTCACCTACCCCGGTTGTCTTAACGCCAATCCTGACATAGATATAGGATTTTGATGTCAATGTGGTCGGAACAGTGTAGCTGTAAGTGAGAGGCACTGTCAGGTTTGAAAGAGCAGAACCTGTTTTGTCTGATTTTCCACCATTGTTAGATGCATCAACAATTGATGTGGCTCCAACATACAATGTAAGTCTTTCAATGTTTACAGTACCAACTTTAGTAACAGTGCAGGAAGCAGAAAGGACACCACCTGCATATGAAAATGTCTCACCTGTTATTATGAAATATGGCACAACCGGAACATCAACTTTAGTTGCACCTGAAACGGTAACATTAATACTATCGGTCTGGTTTACCCATGGGGCACCCCCCAGACGAACAAGCTTATAGTTACCGTCGAACAACCTTGCAGAATATGTACCATCCTGTGCAATATAAACAGCTATTTTAGATCTCAGTTTGAATCCGTATTGCCAAAGCTCAAGCTGTGTGCCATTTGATCTTACACCAACAGGACTACTATTATAAGTAATTGTTCCTGTCAGAATTGATGTGGGTGGATCAAAATTATCTTTTGTACATCCGGCAAATAATATGACGAATGCGGCAATCAATGTAAATATAATTTCTCTTTTCATAGTCGTAGATTAATGGAATGGATTTTTAACTATCAATGGGTTATTATTAAGAACAACCTGTTCAATTGATGAATAGTAATTCCCCATCTGGAAATATCGTGGAGCAAGAAAGCGTGGTGCAATCATTTTATCAAATACATATTTGCCATTTTTGGTTGGATCACTTGCATTAATTACACGGTAAGGATATAATGCATATACCTTGGCGTTAGGATTTGTTGCTACTCCATCCCAAACAGTATGGGCTATTCTCCAGCGTTTCAGATCCCATACTCTGTGGTCTTCAAATGCCAGCTCAACCCTGCGTTCGTTCTGTAGTCTTGCTAAGGTTAATGTCGTGGCATTAAGGCTGTTGGCCGGGAAGCCGGCTCTCTGTCTTACTGCATTGACATAACCAAGAGCTTCCGGGGAGAGCCCAAGTTCAAATGCGGCTTCAGCTGCATTCAGCAGTACTTCACCGGATCTGTACCATACCCACCAGTTATCACTGCGGATACCACGGGTGCTGGTTCCTGCTCCGGAATCTATATTTTTCCTGAAATAGAATCCGGTGTTCGATACTTCCTGCATTGATCTGTGCGGGCCTGATCCTGCTGTTAACACTTTTCCGTCGGTATAGAAAGTACCAACATCACTTCCCTCAACGGTAGTATATGTGCTTGTAGCTGCATTCCATACCTTTACACCTGCCTGAATATCGACTGATAAACCTTTAAATGTGGTACCAGGATAGATTACTGTACCATAACACCTTGCATCTTTGTTTGCAAAGATGTCGGAAAGATTGGTATAATAAATATAGTCGGTGTTACCTGCATTCCGGTTTTTCAAAGTTCCGACAGATCCATCGAGATATTCAAAAGATTCTACAAGGTTCAAAGAGGGTGTTACTGATGAGGAAGCCAGGTTATCTTCACGGATATTCCTTGCAATGTTGTCATAAGCAAACCAGTTCCTTTTATCTTTTGCTGTAAGGTAATCTTTAGCAAAGATAACCTCTGTATTATTCGTTTTTTTATAGGTTATCTCATAGATATTCTCACCAAGGTTGGTATTCTTTGCATAAAGAGTATAGCCACCATTTGTGATTATATCTCTTGCAGCAACGAGTGCTGCAGTATAGTAACCATTTGCCATTGAAGCAGGAATACCGACTTCACCACCAGGAAGTGTTATTGGGGCACCCAAAAGGTTGTTATATTTTGCAATTGATCCTGCATACAGCATTGCACGGCATTTTAATGCAAGTGCGGTGTATTTGTTGGCGCGGGTTTTACTGCCGGCATTTCCAAGATTATCTTTAATTGCATCAACTTCAGATGCTATAAAATCGTACACTTCATATTCTTTGGCTCTGGGTACTCTTAATGGGGAAGGGTCTCCTGAGTAGTCATAGATAAGTTGTGTTGTCACCAGTGGAACACCTCCCATTCTTTTAACCAGATCAAAGTAGTCCTGAGCTCTGATAAACCTTAGTTCAGCAGAATATTGTGCTTTTTGAGCTGCTGTCAGCGTTTTTCCATATTTCTCGATGTTTTCAAGAGCCAGATTTATATCTCTGATCAGGTTATAATTCCACAGACGCCAACGATCATATGGTGAAGCATTTGTTGATTGAACTTGAGTAGAATAAGATACGATGTTATTTCGTCCGTCATTATTTGACTGACCTGACCACATGGCATCATCATAGTCGCCCATATTGCGCCACTGCGTAATATTAAAGCCATCGGTGGTTACATCCTCAATTCCCGTGTCGGTTGATAACCTGTTATAGTAGTTTGCCAGAAGAGCAAGGATCATTTTCGGGTCATTCCACACCTGCTCCTCAAGAATAATATTCTTTGGCTGTTTTTCCAACCAGTCTTTCTCACAACCGGAAGTCAGCAGTAAGAAGGTACTTATGGTCAGAATGTAAAATATTTTTTTCATAATTACTATCATTTAAAAAGTTAGATTGAACCCAGTGTTGAACAGCTTAGGCTGCGGGTAGATCAGTGCACTTTCTGAATTGATCTCAGGGTCAATTTCAAGTTTTCTCATGTTGTCAAATGAGAAGACGTTTGAAGCATTGATATAAACTCTGAGTTGTGAGACCTTGATTTTTGAGAGAATACTTTTTGGGATGCTATATCCAAGTTCAAGATTCTTCAGTCTCATATAGCTCACATTAGTCATCCAGAATGAATTCTTCTGGAAGTTAATATGCGAGGTACTGTTTTTCCTGATTGCAGGATATGTACCTTCAACCCATGCACTGTTTGCATCATAAACATCAGCATGATGCCATACATCGGCTATCAGGTACCATGGTCCGCCACCGTTGCTCTGATAAGGAATCTGTGCTTCCCACTGCCTGCGGTAAGTTTGCATTGTTGCACCGGCAAAATCAAATGTAAGAGTAATCCCTTTCCATCCTACATTTCCGTTGATTCCATAACTCATATAAGGGTTAGCATTTTGAGCATAACCGATCGGAACATTGTCCATTGAGTTTATTATCTTATCACCATTAACGTCCTTATAGATGAAATCACCGGGTAGTTCAGTTCGGTTACCCTGACCATCATTATTGACCTGGTAATCTGCTATCTCATTCATTGTCTGGAAGCGTCCGGTAACTTCATATCCCCAGTTCACACTTGCCCAACGGTCTTCAATCGAGTTACGGTACTCATCCCATGAGTTACCGAAACGTGGTTTATAAGTATAAAGGATCCTTGTCCTTGCAAGAGTAGCATTTGCACCAATGGAGTAGGTGATGTTACCTGCAGTACCTGAATAGGTTATAATACCTTCAACGCCACGTTGTGCGTCAGCGGTCAGGTTCTCATAAGGAAGTGAATAACCTACTTCACTTGGTAAAAGAACGTCATAACGTGATGCCGGTAATCCGGTACGTTTACGCTCAAACAGATCGAATTGTCCTGTCAACTTATTATTAAATAAAGTAAAGTCAACTCCGATATTCTTGGTACGGTTGGTTACCCATGACAGATTAGTAATGGGAAGACCTCGTGGACTCAAACCAATTACATATGTATTATCGAGTACGGAGCTGCCGGAATTGAAGTTGTATCCGCCTATGTAGCTAAAGGCAGCAGGAGGATTTCCATTTGGATTTCCGATTTCACTACCTGTTTCGCCATAAGATGCGCGGATTTTGAAATCATTAAATATACCATCGAGGGCAGTTTTAAAGAAGTTCTCTTCAGATATTCTCCAACCAACTGAGATAGCTGGGAAAAATCCCCATCTTTTATCTTTAGCATACAGATATGAACCGTCATAACGTGCAAGACCTTCAATAAGATATTTCTGCTTGAAATTATAATTTAACCTTCCGATATAACCGGCTCTGGCTTCTACGTTCCAGCTATCATTAAGGTAATCCTGTTGAGAGAAAGACATAAGTGATACCCAGTTATTGGTTGGGACTGTATGTACAACAAAATATGCATTTTCCATGTCGGAACGTTCATATGCAGCAACTGCAGAAATAGTGTGATCACCAAAAGTTTTGTTGTAATTCAGCTGGACCTGGGCAAAGCGGGAAACAACATTACGTTTGTGCCTTTCCCTCCATGGGTTCTGGTTTCCGTATCCTGGTGAAGTTTCATATGTATCAAGGGTGGCATTGTATTTATATGCTGCCCAGGTATATTCAAAACCGTCAAAATCTTCATTTGAGAAGCTGTAAGAAGCTGTTGCTTTGGCAGTCAAACCAAATTTGAAGTCATACTGAGCATATAAATTGACGTTAAATGTGCGCCAATACTCATCAACCCATCCTGTAATATCATCCTTATAAGTAGCAGGGTTCACATTCACGTTATGTGTCTGGTTGATATAAAGTGGATTATCGTTAGCATATGGACTTTCAGTCGGCCACATATTAAATATACTATAGAACGGGTTCCAATAGTCATCGAGTCCGGGAACACCAACGTTATGTGTCTTTGAAAGAAGAGCATTTATTTTTGTCCCGATTTTCAGACCCTGGGCAAGACCTGCTTCAAGGTTTGCCTGGATATTTGTACGTCTGTAAGTATAATCCTTAAGCATAGCATCCTGACTGATATCACTTACAGAAAAATAATATGTCGATTTCTGTGATCCGCCCGATGCACTTGCATTGATAAAGGACTGAGGTACGTTTTTCCTTACAACCATATCGTAGTAATCGTAACTCTTGTAACCCTTTTCAGTTCCTGCCACCCATTTGGCATATTCCTCTTTTGAATATAGAAGAGTCGGGTTGTTACCCTCGTTCTGATAAGATTGAAGATTTCCAAGAACAAACTGAGGGGCGGTAGCAGGTTTTGGGAAACGGGTGAAGTTCTGTATCCCGTAATAGCCATTTACATTGATCTTTGGAGTTTCAGAGGTTTTCCCGGCTTTTGTTGTAACCAGAACAACTCCGTTTGCTGCGCGTAATCCGTAGATAGCAGCTGAAGCATCTTTCAAAATTGTGACACTTTCGATATCTTCAATTGCGAGGTTATTGAAAACGTCCTGTCCAGAACCCTGTGAAAAACCAAAAGAGGTCATTCCGGTAATCCCTCCATACGGAATGCCATCGATCACAAATAATGGTGAACCCATATTTCTGATCTGAAGATTGGTTCCCCTTCCGGGTCTTGAGTCTGTAGCCCGTGCTGTGATCCCCTGTAACTTTCCTACCAGAGCACCGGCAGCATCAGTGGAGGAGGTGCGGACAATAGCGTCGGAACTGACGTTACTTATGGCACCTGATAATGTTTTTTTGCTCTGTGAGCCATAAGCTACAACGATAATTTCATCGAGACCGATAGCTGATTCAGCCAGAGTAACATTGACAGAACTGCGTCCGTTTAACTGAATTTCCTGTGTGGTCAACCCAACAAAGGAGAATGAGAGAGTTGCGTCCGAGGCAACATTCGTCAGAGAAT
Organism: Bacteroidota bacterium; assembly: GCA_037143835.1. GTDB lineage: Bacteria > Bacteroidota > Bacteroidia > Bacteroidales > VadinHA17 > LD21. Next base: position 1,298 of record JBAWXY010000128.1, on the reverse strand, counting down.
ATTTCCCGGATTCATTGGAAAGGGTACCATTAGTTGTTCCTTTAACCAAAACAGTAACCCCAGCAATGGGCTGTCCTTTCTGATCTGTAACTGTACCATTAACCGCGAGTTGCTGGGCTAAGGCATAATTGCCTGAACCGATCAACCCGGTAATAAAGAACAGTAACAGGACCAGAGTGTTTCTCAATACCGACCTGATATTTGAGAAGCGATTGGCTCTTAAAGGAATAACCAGAAATTTACATCTGTTTTCCATAGCTTTAATTTAATAGGTTAGTTGATAATTTGTTGGGTTTAATAAATTATAAATCTGGATTTTAATCCAAATGGGCTACCCGATAACTTAATTTTTACCGGCTAATAGAGATCAAATAAATACTTTCATAGGCAATTGATTGATTGGGTTTAACATAAATTCAGATATAGGGTATTTTACAATAGTGTAATATTTCAAATATTATGAAAGTCAGAAAATATTGCTGAATAATAATTAATTAATATATCTGTAAGTTATGTCCATTTTGTGTTTTAAGTGTAAAAAACACACTTATTTATTGTTAAATAAAACAACTAAAGCTTTTTTTACTCATTCACTTTATAGCGAATTGATTCTCTCTTAATGTTACTATAAAGGTATACAATTTTTTTAATATGGAATATTTTTAGTATAAAAATTACACTTATTTCTAATTTATTAATATTCATTATAATTACAGAAGCTTTTTTATATAGACTGTTGCAGAGAAAAATATACCCCGACCACCGAACGGGCTATGAAGCCTGCCGGCAAGTTTTAAGTAGTACTTTTCCGGTTTTCACATATTTTAACAAATAATATGCTGTAAAATATGCGAATCCTGATTAATTATTCAAAAAATATTAATAAATTGTAACGCAGTAAAAATTAATAATGCAGGATTCGTCAGATGGTAGGATAAAGGGGTTATGAGGTTTTCTTGTAAATACGTAAAATGCTGATTGACAATAAAAAAGAATAAAAAGAAAAAAATAGTTCTCAGATTAACAACCCGATCTTCAGTATTTAGTTTTATTATTTAAAAATTTATTCCTGAATTATGAAAATAACCGATTAAGTGTAAAAAGAACATTTAAAAAGTTAATAATGAAAAAGTCTATTAATTTCCAAATCCATTTTAAACTGTTCTTTATTTAACTTAAACTAATTTTAATCATGAAGAAAATCCTACTGGTTTTAATTGTACTGGCTGTTGGCATCAGCAGCTTTGGTCAGTCATCTGTGGCTTTGGTTGTTGATGCCGGAGCCTCAAAATACACAA
>JBAWXY010000127.1:0-7610 GCA_037143835.1 Bacteroidota bacterium | reverse complement strand
GCAATATTTTCGGCCGATGCCTCGATGTCTTTTTCACTGATGTGAGCCACATCCCTGGCGGTAAGATGGAAAAAATAGCCGAGGGTGACGTTTTTTGCCCGGGCGATTGATCTGGCGAGAATCGCGTCCGTATCGGAGGCCGACTTTTTCTTGCTGATCAATTCGTATAGACGTTTATCCTGTATGCCGGATTTCTTAACTTCTTTTGAAAGCTCGTCAATGGCTTTAATGCTCGAATTTTCGTCGGATTCGGCAAAAACGATATCGAAGCCCACCGCCTTGGCGCCGTTTTGCTTCAGTTTATCCACCAGCTTGGCAAGGGTTGCTCTTGGCCATGGCCATCGTCCCAATTCACTTAAACTTTTTTCGTCGATGGTTGCGATGACCACTTCTCCGCCCGACTGGATCTTCCCCCTGGAAACCATTCTCAAGTCAAGGGCCTTCAATTCCATAAATCGGAGGAAGCGAACGTCAAAAAGAAAAAGAATCAGGGCGATGAAAATAATGATGATGGTGATTTTCAGGGGTGTTATTGAGAAAATTTTTTTCAGTCGCTCGTTCATGGGCAATCCCTTTTTTGGTTTGATGAATCATACCAAACACATTTCGAAAGTCAAGGCAAAGTAGGTCGACGGTACATCGAATTTCCATCTTAAGGACTTGACATGTAAAACGTGTTAAGATAAAGGTCGCGTTCACAAATGTTGGAAATGGCAAACAGTGGAAGTGCCGATGTAGCTCAGCCGGTAGAGCAACTGATTCGTAATCAGTAGGTCCGCGGTTCGATTCCGCGCATCGGCTCCAGAAATCAAGGGGTTAGGCAATTTAGTCTAACCCCTTTTTTTGAAAGTAAACATTTTGTAAACATATTTTATCACGATATAGTCTCATTTTCCTGAGCGTTTTCAATATTTTACATATCATTTTATAACACCAGAACCATCTAACTATATTAGGGTATTTACCGTCATACCAAATCTGACCAAATCCCACCTTTTTCTCTAAATAAGATTGAAACAAAAACCACTGGAATAATTATGGAATATTATCTTTACCATATGGAATATGAGATTTTATCTACTGGTCAATCCTATACCTGTAAATGTGTAGGAACCAATAGAGACGATATTATCAAGGATATTGTAAATCAGGTAGGAGAGGTCAGGATTTTGAATTTTTACTATATGTCAGAGGTTCACAGAATTACTGGAACCGTAAGAAAACAGATAATGGAAGTATCATTGAAGAAAGAGAAGTCAAATAAAAGGATTGGAAGACCAAGAAAATATGAACTTATAGGAGTGTGAAAAATGATGGAAGAAAAGAAGTCTAAGAGAATTACTATTGTATTACCAAAATCAATGAACAAAAGATTGGATGAAGTATGTTACAAGATTGATAGACCCAAGAGTAATCTGATAAGATTTGTTGTTCAGAAATATTTGGATGGAGTGGTTGAGAAGGTGTGATATGTCAATAAATGTATAATATGTCTTGATAATAATCTGATACTGGGTTATCAAATAGAAAATTGATTGATTTTGTCGTTTTCTCTTCCTTCTCTTCTTCTAACATGAGGGTTCAAGATGGACGATTTCAGATGACATACACTGACCCACAATCCTCAAGGGGGATGTGGGTTTTTTGTACATCAAAGGATAATGATTCTATGGAAGATAAAAAACCTCTATACCATTATACATCTCAAAAAGGTCTTCTCGGAATTTTACAGACCCAAAAGTTGTGGATGACAAATATCCTTTATCTAAATGATTCAAGTGAATTTAAATATACAATAGATTTAGTAACATCAGAAATAAAAAATCGTAAAGAACAATTAGAAAAAAAGGGATTACCTCTCCTACCCTACAGAGGAGACTTGTACGATAGATATAATACAGTTGAGAGAGTGTTTGATATATTATCAGGTGAAATACCTACTCAAAGTTATGTTTTTTCACTTTCAACAAAAGAGAACGACCTAAATCAATGGAGGGGGTACTGTCCAAAAGAAGGGGGTTTCAGTGTAGGATTTGATTATAAAAAATTGTCATCTATAGTAGGTGATATGAATAAAAAAGAGGATGAGGGAAGGTATGAAATAAGGGAGTGTATATATAAAAAACAAGTACAAATGGAATCAGTGAAACAATTAATTGGTATTATAGATAATAAGGACACTAATAAGAAACTCTTTTATACAGAATTAGTCAATATTTCTTCATATTTTAAAGACGAATCATTCAGATATGAAAATGAATATCGTATTATACGATATGGAATACCTAAACTTAAAGAAATAGAATATCGTGAAGGAAAATCGACGATAATCCCTTACATTGAATTTTCACCTGTAGATAAATTACCTATAAGTAAAATCTTTGTTGGACCGACACCACATCCAAAATTATCAAAGTCATCTGTAAAGAGTCTTTTGGAATCAAATGGTTATGAAGATGTAGAAGTTGACATTTCTAAAATTCCATATCGTTCTTGGTAAATAAACTATACGAGGACACAGAACATGTGTTGTTCCAATTGTGGAAAGGAAATCAGTGATGATTCAAAATTCTGTTCTTCATGTGGTTCAAAAACTATAAATTTTGAAAATACAAATGTCTCGTCTTCCCCTTCCATCAATATTGATATCCCACAAACTCCTAATATAAATGACACAAAAGAGGATGAAACATTATTATCCTCAGAGAAAAAAGAAAAAGTAGAAAATGACCCAATATTTCAAACAATGTTAGAGGATAAAATAAAACCATATCAATCCAAACAAAGACGGAAGTGGGGTTGGGGGTGGGTGATTTTGGTAATAATGTTTACACAATCTTATGGTCTCAGGGGGGGATTGAGTAAATTGTTAAGGATGAGGTATGACAACATATATACCGGTGGTTTTGAATTACTCGGTTTCATTGTAATGTTGATAGTTTATTTCTGGATGAGGAATTATTTGTATCGTTATTATGATGACTATAAACCTTCTTTGATATCCGGTATTATCTCTATATTTTCATCAGTATTCCTCGTTGAAGTTCTTTGTATATTATTCAGTCGTGTATAGGAATAATTATTGTTTTCAGATTTCATTCACCAACATTACGAACACATTGAAAGGGAAAAATCAATGAGGTTCAAAATTCTCTGGATTTCCTTGATAATTATTATCATTTCATTCCCATCCATCTGTTTTTCTGAATTGAAAACGGTTGAAGGTGAGTATTGTGATGTGTATAGAGGGGATTTGAAAAACAAGAAAGAGTTGGACAAAATGAGGAATAAGGTAAGGAGGTATTCAATAGGGAATGTTCTTGATAAAATTATCAAAAACAAGGTGGGTTACTACTTCACTAATCAGTGTATTAATGATGTTATAAGTAAACACTTGGAAAAAGTGGTAATTGTTAGTCATACGGAAAAGGGTAGAAAAATATGTGATAAGGTAAAAGTTACATTATATCCAGGAGTAATAGATTCGTACCTTCATAGTGGAAATTGTGAAGAACCTGAAATTGATGAATACAAAATATATCTCACATTGATGACTGATATACAATGGGAAGACATTGATAAGGTTCTTATAAAGAAAAACGACAAAATCAATGTAGGTCTGATAATTGAAACTAAAATAACGAATATAGATGTATCAAAAAAAGAACAGTTAGAAAATAAAGAGGAAGAAGATTTTTTCATTAAGACAGGTAACAATAAGGAAAAATACAAAGTAATAGATAGAAGACATTTGACTAAGATTTTAGAGGAACAAAAATTATCATCATCAGGAATTACAGAAAGTGAAACTTTGAAATTGGGTAAAATACTCAATCTGGATGTTATTGTTCTCAAAATGATTTATGAAAAAAGTAAAGTAACAAAAGTATTGAAAGTTGATACTGGAGAAGTATTATTATTCAAGACTTATGAATATTTACCGAATAAGAAACTGGATAAGAAAGAAGATTGGGAATATGATAGAGATAAAGAGGGGAATGTTTGGTCTTATAAGAAGGGAAATATAGAAAAAAGTGAGGGGAATTATATAGTTTCTGTATGGGATAAATGGATTTATTCAGGTAAAGAGAGAGATGAATTTATTCAAATGAGAAGAAAACTTGGATTGTCCACCAAAGGATGGGACAAACTATCAAATGTGGTAACTTTATTTAAAATAGACTGTGAGAAACATACGAACAAATCTTTATATAGTTTACAATATGATACGGATGGTAACATGTTATCTTCTTGGGATTACAAACCAGAATGGAAATATATAGTTCCTGATTCACGTTATGACTTTATACGAACAAAAGTTTGTAATAACGAGTAACCATAAAATCTGTATTTGTTCTTATTTATTGTAATAGTAATTAATGAATTGAGAAATTTCAAATCTCATTCATCAAAATCCCATTGACCTCTTTATCTTCAATTCCAAGATATCTCATAGTTATTGAAGGTGAAGAATGATTGAACCTCTTACACAGGATTTCCCAAGACACACCATATTTTTTCCTCTGGATATACCCAAACGTTTTTCGTAAACTATGACTTCCCATATTAGACTTGAGATTGATTGACCTACACCATTTTTTCACCATTCCATTTACTGAACCCACAGACAGGGGTTGATTATTTCCTTTTCTGGACTTGAAGATATATTCATTATCCTCTGGTTTCATTTCATCCAGATATTGTTTCAGGATTTTATGAGTAGATTTATTCACCATCAGAATATTGGTTTTCCCTGTTTTCTCTTCCCTAATAGTGAAAGTTTCACCAGGTTTCAGATATTTCACATCTTGAACCCGTATCCTCAGTAGATCACCACATCTCAATCCATTATTGATACCAAGACAAAACAAAAGAAGGTCTCTGGTATCATTGGATAGAAGTTTTTTTATACTCTCAATGTCCTTTGTTTCTCTAATAGGTTCAACCATTATTCTATCACCTTTTTTGGGGTGGTTTGGATTTTTCATTTTTCTCTCCTTTTGTCTGGTTTCAATCCTATCTAATTTATAAATATAGTATAGAACATAGGATTGAAAGTCAAGAAAAAAGTGCGCAATTACGCATATTTACCATAAATATATATTATTATTGAGTATTAGTCATTTTATGAAAACTAACTTTTATAGTTAAACAATAACAGCTTAGCCCCTTTTTCTTTGTCCGGTGATTTTGTCCCGTCCCTGCCCCGCTTTCTTTTTTTATATGTCTCTTTTCCTCCCGGTGATCATCTTTGGTATGGCATAAATAGAGCGTCCTTTTTATCTGCCACGGCAACCATGCATCAACTCAGCTCTGCATGATAAAATTGATTATAAACTATTCCCGATTAACTCGCAAAAGGCCTGGTGATTATCAACGCAAATTTGGCATATTCATAAAAATCTCTTTTTTATATTAGTGACATGAGCCGTACAACGTGATAGTGTACTCACCGAAGATAGACTCATATACATAGGGGGATAAAACTATGATAAAAAAAATATCATATATAACCGTGATTTTTTTAGCGATAATTTGCTGTGCAACGATAACATCCGCCGAGACGGGATTCGTGGATGTGCCGGTAAACAGCGTTAAACAGACCACAACCAAAACCGGCCTGGGGTTGCCGCCGTCCTATGGGCCGCCGGAACATTTCTACACGGTGTTCAGAATTTTTCCTCTTGTTCCGGGAAAACGATACGAAGCGACGCTGACATTCGACGCAGGAACGGATATGGGCTATGCCCATAACTGGCAGGACGGTGATCCTGCATCAAGGGATTCCGTGTCATTTGTTGGTATAGGTACAGGTTCAGGTTCACGGGAGATGAAGAACAAGGAAGAAAGATTTTTGTTTACAGTCGATCCTCAGAGTACCGCTAATGTTCTGTATGTAATAATGCGCTCCCACAAACCATGGAATATCCGCTTTTCAGTAACAGATAGGCTTTCAGGAGTAACAAGAGACTCACAGGATCGGTGGGGGTATTACTATGTAACGGATTTCGACTTTAATAAGACGTCTCCTTTTTTACTAAAAAGAGGAGGATATATCGCGCCTCAGACATCTATAGATTCAGGACCCGCAAAGACAAGAGTTATCGGCCCGCTTTCTTTTTACGCGGGACAATTTGCCGGAACTATGAAGTTAGCACAGTTTTCGGAAAAGGAAGGCATTGTCTGGCTCAAGATTGATGGTACCAATGTAGAGGAAATCTTGAATGCCGTTTTCATCGGGAACGAAGTAAAGTTTTTCAGGACCATTGACTGTCGATTTAACATTCCCCGTCCGCATACCCAGGTCTATACCGGTCAGTTTTCATCTGATGGCTCTTTGTCCGGAAGCTACTCAAATGACTACGAGTCGGTACTTATGTATCCCTGGGAAGCTAAGAAAAGATAGATAAACCATTGCCCTGTTGATCTTATCCTCCAATTGACGTGTCGTAGATCAGATCGTCAGGAAAAGGATAGAATGATGCGACGAGATTTTATTTTCTTGATACTTGTTCCTGTTATGTGCGTTTTGCTTGCGGGATGCGGGACGCTTCCGCCCCGGTTGCAGGAATCGGGACTGAACAGCCGGTTTGCCTTCAGCAACGACATGCCTTTTGATGATTATATCCGGAAGACCGGTCAGATGATCGAAAAAGCACGGGTGGATATCAATGAAACCAACCGGGCCGTTATCCTTAATGCCAATCTTCCTTTCGAGTTGATACCGGACGAAAACAAATACCACAGAAACAGTAACGGCCGTTATGAAAAGGGCATCCTGCTCATACACGGCCTGTCTGACTCGCCCTATCTGCTGAAGTCTATCGCCAGGCATTTTCAGACCAGGGGTTTTCTGGTCCGGTGCGTCCTGCTGCCCGGCCATGGTACCGTACCCGGTGATCTTTTGCGGGTTACCTATCGGGAATGGGTCCGGGCGACAGAATATGGCGTTCATCAAATGAAGTTAGATGTGGAAAAACTCTATATGGGAGGGTTTTCCACAGGCGGGGCGCTATGCGTCCGGGAAGCGTTGAACGACCGGGAAATCAAGGGCCTGATTCTCTTTGCCCCGGCGCTGGGCATTAAAAGCCCCTGGGCTTTCATGGCGGACTTTCTGAAGATTTTCAGAGATTGGCTGGGAGGTGAGAGCGACGACAGGGATTACGCCAAGTATGAGTCCTTTACGGTAAACGCGGGCGCCCAGATTTATCATTTAACCAGGGAGATCGACGCCGCTTTCGCATCGGGAAAACGGCTTGACATGCCGGTTTTTACCGTCTTGAGCGCCGATGACATATCCGTTGACACCAGTAAGACGATAGACGTATTCAAATCCCGTGTAACATCGGAAAGGAGCGTACTGGTTCTCTGCAGGAGAGGGGGAAAAAAAGATCTGGAAGATAAAAATGGACGTATCGTATATATAGACAGCTCTTTGCCGGAAGACAGGATTGCCGATTTTTCCCATTTGTCCCTTCTCGTCCCGCCCGATGATCCCCATTACGGCAAGACCGGGGGGTACAGATACTGCCTTCATTACCAGGAAGACCGGGAGAAGAGGATGACCTGTTTGTATGACCCGCACATCTGGCAGGGTGAAATCACCGAAG
>JBAWXY010000126.1:0-7632 GCA_037143835.1 Bacteroidota bacterium | reverse complement strand
CTATTTATTTACCATATCTATGAGCTACGAGCCATGAGCTATGAGCTGTTCGGACTTCGGACTCCGGACTTCAGAATATTAATAACAAAATATGTTAAAAATGTCTTAATTGTTTCTTTATCAAAGCCGGTCCCGATTTTTCTTTTTATTTTCGTCGTTCTAATTTAAGGCTCAATGGGTATGAAAAATTTACGTACAGGAAGGATAATCATAGTTCTGACTCTCTTGTTCATTGTCGGCATAAGTACCGGGTTCCTGATCAATCAGGAAACCAGAGATTTCAGAATTGCTAAAAATCTGGACATATTTTTTTCTCTGTTCAGAGAACTGAATACTTTCTATGTGGATGAAATTGATCCTGATAAAGTTATCAAATCGGGTATCGATAGTATGCTAAAATCCCTCGATCCTTATACTGTTTATTATCCTGAATCGGATGTGGATGAATTTACTTTCATGACAACAGGAAAATATGGGGGAATTGGATCGCTTGTACGAAACAGTGGTGATTATGTTGTGATTAGTGAAGTATATAAGGGGTTCCCTGCCGACCTGGCCGGGATAAAAGCCGGAGATCTTCTGAAAAAAGTAGACGGAATATCCCTCAAGGGGGTTTCAACAGATAAGGTAAGTGAAAAGCTGAAGGGTAATCCGGGAACAGAGATTACTTTAACAATTGAAAGGAACGGAAAGGAAACGGACTATCCGATTAAAAGAGAAAAAATTATAATTCCACCTGTTCCTTACTACGGTATGATTGATTCAAAAACAGGATATATCCGTTTCACCAATTTCACACAAAATTGTATTGCCGACGTTAAAAATGCTGTTACTTCATTAAAAAACAATAACGCGCAACAGATAATTCTCGACCTCAGGGGAAATCCTGGCGGATTACTTACAGAAGCTGTTGATATCGTAAATCTTTTTGTCGCACCGGGAAATGATGTTGTATCAACAAAAGGGAAAGTCAAACAATTTGATGAGAATTTCAAAACAACAAAACCATCAGTAGATGAAAAAATAGCCCTTGCTGTAATTATTAACAGGAGTTCTGCTTCAGCCTCAGAGATCGTTGCAGGGGCAATTCAGGATCTTGACAGGGGTATAATAGTTGGCCAGCGATCCTATGGAAAAGGGTTAGTGCAAATCACACGTCCATTGAGTTATAATACTCAGCTGAAAGTCACTACAGCAAAATATTACATCCCAAGCGGAAGATGCATCCAGGCCCGCGATTTCTCACATCCAAACGAGGATGGAAGCGTTGGCATAATACCTGACTCTCTAATCTCTGAATTTAAAACTAAAAACGGCCGGATAGTAAAAGACGGGGGCGGGATTTTTCCTGATATTGAAATTTTACCGGAATCTCTGAGCCAGATTGCAGCTGAGCTCTACCTTCGGAATTACATTTTCGATTATGCTACCAAATATTATTGGGCTCACCCCGATATTAAATCTCCGGAACAATTCTCTTTCACCGATCAGGATTATAGCGACTTCAAAACACTTCTGCTGAATCGAAATTTCAGTTACAAAACTGTTACCGAGGAGTCGCTCAGTGAACTCATCGCCAATGCAAAAAAAGAAAAATATTACGATATTCACAAGGATCTTTTTACTGAACTGGAGAAAGACATTGCACATAGTCTGGACCAGGATCTTACAACATTCAGGAGTGAAATAACTGATCTTCTTGAAGATGAAATTATAGGCCGCTATTTCTACGAGGAGGGAGCTATAGCCTGGACAATAAAAAAGGATGAACAGATATTAAAGGCTCTTGAAGTATTGAACAATAAAGAAGAATACAGTTCTATACTTAAAGGAAAAACCGGACCAATCCTTACCGTTTCCACTCATGAGAGTCATCATCAAAAATCTCTTTTTTCCAAACCGGCAACTTCTCTTTTATAAGTTCAACCGTTTTACTGCAGGCATGGATTGCCTGATGCCGGTGACCTGCCGAAACTAGAACAAAAAGAGAGATCTCTCCTGCTTTAACAATACCTGTTGAATGAACAATATCAATTGATTTTGCATCTTCAAACTCCGACAGAATTGTTGCTTTTATCTTATCTGCCTCAACCATAACCATCCCCTCATAAGCTGAATATTCAATTGCCGTAACCTTTTTCCCATTGATTTCATCGGCCCTCACCTGTCCAAGGAAAACCGAGTGCCCTCCCGAATCGGTTTTTTCGCCCATCTTTTCCAAAAAACAACTAATTACTTTTTGAGTAATCGGCCCATTTATAAGATAATCCGTTACCATGGCGTATAAATTATTGCTATTCAATCCGCTTATCCCCCTGCAAATGGCGGCATTAAAGCCACCTCATCTCCATCTTTCAGTTTTGGATCATTGTTAATGATTTCGTTATTGAGAGAGATCCGGTAGTTGTAATGCACAACCTCCGGAAAGTCATCCTGTATCCTGAGCTTAAGGTCGCCGATTGACTTCACATCCCGAAAGTGTTTGAAGTTGGTTCCGGTAACCTCTGCTAAAACACCAAAGAACAATACCTTAACTTCCATCTTAATATAATAAATGATAATTTAATGTGCCTCAAACCAGTTGTTGCCTGTACCCCAGTCCACCTTCAAAGGTACGACCAGTTTAACTGCATTGGACATTTCATAAAGAACCAGACTCTTAAGCTTTTCAAGTTCTGAAGTCTCTGCTTCAAAGATAAGTTCGTCATGTACCTGCAGAATCATTTTTGATAAAAATTTTCCTGATTTAATCCTGTCTTGTATTCTGACCATGGCAATCTTTATTATATCTGCCGCACTGCCCTGAATAGGTGCGTTAATTGCGTTTCTTTCAGCATTTCCTCTTACCACCTGGTTTCGTGAAAGAATATCGGGAAGATATCTTTTACGTCCAAACATTGTTGTAACATACCCAAGATCTCTTGCCTTCTTAATGCTTTCATCCATGTAAACCTTAATCCCTGGGTAAGAATTGAAATAACCATCGATAAGCTCTTTTGCCTCTTTTCTCCCTATTGTCAGCCTTTCCGATAGTCCGAAAGATGAAATCCCGTAAATGATGCCAAAATTAGCCGTTTTTGCCCTGCTACGCATCTCCCGCGTGACATCCTTAATCTCAACTCCGAATATTTTAGCTGCTGTCGCTGCATGAATATCATTTCCCGAAAGAAAATCAGCTATCATGTTTTTATCCTTACTTAGATGTGCCATAAGCCTCAATTCAATCTGTGAATAGTCGGCCGAAAAGAAAATATGGTCATGTTCGGGGACAAAAGCTTTTCTGATTTCTCTTCCCCGGGCATCTTTAACCGGGATGTTCTGAAGGTTCGGATTATTTGAACTAAGTCTGCCGGTTGAGGCAACGGCCTGGTTGAAGGAAGTATGAATTCTGCCGGTCTTCTTATCTACCAGCAGGGGAAGAGCCTCAACATAAGTAGATAACAGTTTTTTAAGACCTCTGTATTCCAATACTTTATCGACTATGGGGTGCTTGCTCGTAAGCCTTTGCAAAATTTCTTCATTGGTAATGAATTGCCGCGTTTTTGTAACCCGTGCATTATCATCAAGTTTCAGCCTTATAAAAAGAATATCTCCGAGCTGTTTAGGTGAGGAAATATTAAATTCTGTCCCTGCAAGAGAATAAATCTCCTTTTCAAGCGAAATAATATCATCGCGGAGATTTATGGTTATAGCCTTAAGATCCTCCAGATTCAATTTCACCCCGTTCCTTTCCATGGTTGCCAGCACACTGATCAGAGGCATTTCAATATTACTCGCAAGATCTCCCAACCCTTCTGTTAAAATACGCGGGTCAAAGATCTTCTTCAGTTGAAGCGTTACATCCGCATCTTCAACTGCATATTCCTTCAGCTTCTCAACCGGCACTGATCTCATATTTTTCTGATTGTACCCCTTTTCTCCAATGAGCGATTCAATATGTACCGGACTGTACGACAGATATGTTTCAGACAGAAGGTTCATGTTGTGCCTCATGTCGGGCTCCAGCAGATAATGGGCAATCATTGTGTCGAACAATGGACCACTGACTTCAATGCCGTAATTCGCCAGAACCTGGATATCGAATTTCAGATTCTGCCCTATTTTCAGTGTTTCCTGATTTTCAAAAACCGGTCTGATAATTTCAAGCAGGGCTTTTGTTTCCTGTTGCGATTCAGGGAAATGAATTAGATATCCCGATCCTTTCTCCCATGAGAATGCCAGAGCAACCAGCTCTGCTTCCAAGGCATTTATACTTGTTGTTTCAGTGTCGAAACAGAACTCTTTAAGCCCCCCGATGGTATTGACTAGTTCTTTAAGGTCTGAATTGTTTTCAACCAGTACGTAATTGTGAGCAACATTTTCTATGGATACTTTTTCAGCAACAGGGCAACTTGCCTCATCTCCAAAAAGAGAACCCTGAAAAGATTCTTTCTGAGTAACAAATAATTGTTGTTGTTCCCTGGGCTTTTCTGATTTATCGATTTCTGCAAGTATCCTGGCAGCAATTGTTTTGAATTCCAGTTCGTCAAAAAGAATTTTTAGCTTCTCCGGGTCCGGAACTTCCATTATAAGAGCACTTTCATTCAATTCTACAGGTACATACTGTTCTATTGTAACCAGCTTTTTTGAAAATTCAATCTGCTCCCTGTTGTTTTCAATTATCTCTTTTAGTTTTCCCTTCAACTTATCCGTATTTCTGAACAACTCTTCAATACTTCCGTATTCAGAGATCAGTTTCATAGCGGTTTTTGGCCCAACCCCTGGCGCTCCCGGAATATTATCGGATGTGTCGCCCATAAGGGCAAGAACATCTATGACCTGTTCCGGACGCTGAACAGAAAATTCCCTTTTAATATCATCCACCCCCCATAAAATGGATTCATTTCCACTTCTCGATGGTTTTAACATAAATACATTCCTTGAGACGAGTTGTGCAAAATCTTTATCCGGGGTCATCATATAAGTTGTAAACCCTCGCTCAGAAGCCTTTCGGGCTAACGTACCTATTACATCATCAGCTTCAAATCCCGGATAATCAATCACCGGAATTTTATATGCGTCAATAAGCCGTTTAATGTAAGGAACTGCCTTTTTAATATCTTCCGGGGTCTCGTCACGGTTAGCTTTGTATTCCCTAAACATTTCATGCCTGAAGGTCGGTGTCGGAGTATCGAAAACAACAGCGATGTGAGTTGGTTTTTGTTTCTGAAGGATCTCTTCAAGAGTCAGCAGAAATCCGAATATTGCCGAAGTATTCAGACCTTTTGAGGTTATCCTGGGATTTTTAATGAATGCATAATAAGAACGGAAAATAAGGGCGTAAGCATCCAGTAAAAAAAGTTTTTTTGTTTGATTTTCAGGCATATCTAATTATTCGTTATCAGAAGCATACCATTCGGCAAATGAAGTGGCTGTTTCATAGAGTTTAAGGTTGTGCAGTTTTATTCCGGGTGGCAGGAGCCTGTTGATCCTTACGGCAAAATCCGAAACGAGATTTTCACAGGTTGGTTGATAATCAACCAGAACCGTATTTCCAAACATCTTTGTAAACATCTCCGTTTTTCCCTTATCAAACCCTCTGCTAATCACTACAGCATGATCAAAAACAGTTATAATCTCCTTTTTTACAATGCTTTTTAAATCAGTAAAGTCTATTACCATTCCATTCTTCGGATTTCCGGGTTCGTCAACCGGAACGCCGGAAAGTGTCACAAAAATGCGATATGAATGACCATGAACATTTCTGCAGGGGCCATCATAGTTCCAAAGTGCATGTGCCATTTCAAAAGTGAATTCCTTTGTTACTCTTATTACTGAAGCCATAATTTCAACATTGAAAAATAATTTACAAAATTAACCATTCCGCCCGATAAAGGGTTAATGTTTTATCCTGCTTTTGCAATATTCAGCTAATATATATCACGATTAAGCCTAGGAAAGCAAAAATTCCGTAACTTTGCATTTTATAATTGGCTTTACAATAGGTATTATGGAAGAAAATAGTATCAGTTTAACTTTCCCTGCAATGTTTAATGAAACATTAAAAAAGTTCGGTAAGCACAATGCTTATGCTTTTGTAGGAGAAGAACCCAAGAGCTATGAAACCGTCAGTAAAGAGATTTGGGCTTTGATTGCTTTACTTGAGAAGAATGGCGTTTGCCCGGGCGATAAAGTGGCGATCCTGAGTTCCAATATGCCTAACTGGGGTGTAGCTTTCTTTTCTATTACTTTTATGGGCGCTGTTGTTGTGCCAATTCTACCTGATTTTTCGAATATTGAGGCTGGGAATGTTCTTGAGCATTCCGGGGCCAAAGCTATTTTTATATCCACCTCATTATTGCAGAGAATTGAAGGATTTAAATCCGAAGATCTTAAAACAGGAATTCTCATCGAGGATTTTTCGCTGATCTTTTCTGAAAAGGGTTCTTCTGCATATGATGCTTCAGCTCTTCCTGTCAAAAACTATGAAATTGAAGAAGAAGATCTTGCATCAATAATTTATACATCAGGTACAACAGGCCGGTCTAAGGGAGTTATGCTGACCCACAAGAATATCTCTTTTAATGCACTGAAAGGCAGAAAGTTACAGCCAATTGACGAAAATGATCGTTTTTTATCAGTTCTGCCATTGTCGCACACTTATGAGAATACGTTAGGGTTAATTTTGCCAATGCTCTGCGGATCGTGTGTCTATTATTTGAGGAAGCCGCCAACACCGGTAGTTCTTGTTCCTGCCATGGCTGAAATAAAACCTACATTAATGCTTACTGTTCCTTTGATAATTGAAAAAATATATTTTAACAAAATTATGCCTGCATTCAGGGATAAACTGATACTTAAGCTTCTTTATAAAATTCCGTTCCTCAGAAAAAAACTGAATGAGGCTGCCGGGAAGAAACTGATGAAAACATTTGGAGGTGAGCTGAAGTTTTATGGTATTGGTGGCGCCAAACTCAATAAAACAGTTGAGAAATTCCTAATCGAAGCCAAATTCCCTTATGCAATTGGCTATGGCCTTACAGAAACATCCCCTCTTCTTGCCGGCTCTAATCCTCAAAAAGCTGTATATGAGTCAACCGGCCCTGCAATAGAAGGCATTGAACTTATTATAAATAACCCTGACAAAAAAACCGGGGAAGGAGAAATATGGGCAAAAGGACCAACTGTTATGAAGGGTTATTATAAAGAGCCTGAAATGACAAAAGAAGTCTTAACTCCCGATGGCTGGTTTAAAACCGGAGACCTTGGAACTCTCGACAGTAACAATAACCTTTACATAAAAGGGAGATTAAAAAATATGATCATCGGTGCCAGCGGAGAAAATATTTATCCCGAGGAGATTGAATCAATTATCAACAACTTCCGTTTTGTTGTGGAATCGCTTGTTGTTCAGAAAAAAGGGAAACTTGTTGCCCTGGTTCACATTAATATGGATGAGCTGGAAAAGAAATATCAGAGTATTAAACAAGATATGACAAGGCAGGTTGAGGATAAAGTTGATGAGGTTCTTAATGAATTACAGGAGTACGTTAATTCGCAGGTTAATAAATTCAGCCAGATTCAAAAAGTTGTACATCAGCCTGGTCCTTTTCAGAAAACTGCGACACTGAAAATTAAGAGATTTCTGTATAC
>JBAWXY010000125.1:0-7634 GCA_037143835.1 Bacteroidota bacterium | reverse complement strand
CCCCTCTCTCCGCAAAGACAAAACAAACCATTCGCCAACCGGCGGATGGTTTTGTTTTTAGAAGGACCGAACAAAACACGTTTTGTGAAGGTCATGAGAAAAATAAAATATACCGCGAAGCGGGTTTGCTTTGGCTTTGCAAGGAACCCCCACAAGGGATCACCGCAGGCAATCCCTGTACTTTTATCTTTCCCGAGTTTCAACTATATTTGTACTATCTGAAGGTCAGGTAATTTTGATTTCTGTGAGGGTTTTGTGCACTGGGTTTTATAATTGGTAAATAATAGCAATTTCAGATAAGGTAACTTAACTTAAAAATTTAAGGTTATGAATCATAAAAGTATTTACTTCATGCTCTTTCTGATCTCTTTTTTTCTTATTTCAGGATGCAAAAATGAGCCAAAGAATATCTTAAGCAGCTATGAATCTAAGGCAGATTCTATAATCCGGCTTATGACACTCGAAGAAAAGATCGGGCAATTATCACTTTTTACAAGCGACTGGTCATCCACAGGACCAACGATGCGGAAAGATTATATCGATCTGATAAGGCAAGGCAAAGCGGGTTCAATTTTCAACGCCTATACGGTCGATTATGTTATGTCGCTCCAAAAAATTGCAGTGGAAGAGACCCGGTTGCACATACCATTATTATTTGGTTATGATGTTATCCATGGTCACAGAACAATCTTCCCCATACCTTTAGGTCAGTCCGCATCATGGGATCTTGAGGCTATAGAGAAATCGGAGCGGATAGCAGCTACTGAAGCTACAGCAGAAGGGCTAAACTGGACTTTTGCACCAATGGTTGACCTGGCAAGAGATCCCCGATGGGGAAGAGTCATGGAAGGTGCCGGAGAAGACACATGGCTGGGAAGTCAGATTGCCGCCGCAAGGGTAAAAGGTTTTCAGGGATCTGACCTTTTGAATAACAACTCTTTACTGGCATGTGTTAAGCATTTTGCAGCTTATGGGGCACCTCAGGGAGGTCGTGAATATCACACTGTAGATATGTCTGAACGATCCCTTTATGAGTGGTACCTGCCTGTGTATAAGGCAGCTGTTGATGCAGGAGTAGCTTCTGTTATGACATCATTTAATGAAATCGCAGGAGTTCCGTCAACTTCCAATAAATGGTTACTGACTGATCTACTGCGTGATGACTGGAAATTCAATGGTTTTATTGTTACGGATTATTCCTCAATAAATGAACTTGTTCAACATGGAGTGGCAGCTGACCTTTCAGAGGCAGGATCTCTTTCAGTTAACGCAGGCGTTGATATGGATATGCAGAGTAGCGTTTTTATGAATCATCTTGCTGACCTTGTTAAATCGCAGAAAGTCAGCGAAGAAACTATAAACAGCGCAGTTAAAAGAATTCTTGTTGCAAAGTATAAGCTCGGTCTGTTTGATGATCCATATAAGTATTGTAATAAGAAGCGGGAAGAAGAAGAAATAATGCGTCAGGACTACCTTGATTTTGCACGAGACTTCGCAGCAAAATCATGTGTTCTGCTGAAAAACAGTAACAATACACTTCCAATTAATAGCGGATCAAAAACAATTGCTGTTATTGGTCCACTTACAGATTCAAAGTCTGACATGCTTGGATTCTGGTCGGCTGCCGGTAAAGCTGAGAATTGTGTGACTCTTCTCGAGGGTGTTAAAAATAAAGTAAAAGGATCAGTAAATATATTAAGTGCGAAGGGTTGTAATGTTAATGATAACAACACAAGTGAAATAAAACAAGCGGTATCTGTTGCCCGAAAAGCAGATTTTGTTATCCTGGCTTTGGGTGAAAGCAGGGATATGAGCGGTGAAGCTGCCAGCCGCACTGATATCTCACTGCCAGGGGTACAGCTTGAGTTAGCCAAAGCAATTATTGCAACAGGTAAACCTGTTGCTGTTGTGCTTTTTAACGGCAGGCCACTGGCAATTCCTGAACTCGATAGTATTGCACCGGCAATACTTGAGTCGTGGATAGGTGGTACAGAAGCCGGGAATGGAATTGCAGATGTACTTTTTGGTGATATTAATCCTTCAGGAAAACTTACAATGACTTTTCCACGGAATGTCGGGCAGATACCCATTTTCTATAACTCCAAGAATACCGGAAGGCCGATCAATCCTGAAAAGCCTTTTGAAAAATACAAATCGAATTATCTCGATGCCCCAAATTCTCCTCTTTATCCTTTCGGTTATGGATTAAGTTATACAACTTTTAGCTATTCAGACATAAAAATTAACAAAACTGAATTTCAAAAGGACGACCAGATTACAGCTTCAATCGAGATTATAAATACAGGTGACAGAGATGGAGAAGAAATAGTACAATTATATATACACGATCTGGTAGGTAATGTTACCAGACCGGTGAAAGAGCTAAAAGGATTCAAAAAAATATTCGTAAAGAAAGGTGAAACTGTGACAGTAACATTTAATATTTCAACCAGCGAACTATCATATTATCATGAAGATATGAGTTTCACCCTTGATTCTGGTGATTTTGAATTATTTGTTGGCCCTAACTCTTCTGAAGGGCTTGTTACCCGGTTTTCTGTCTTGTAATTTATTATTCATAAATATGTTTTTAAAGCATATTTTTTTATGAAACTAAGAATATTCAATTTTTATATTGTTATGTTCCATAATTTTAATATATTTGCACCGTAATTTTTAAACTGAAACGATTAAAATAAATAGATCGGAAGTTGTTAAATAAACAAAGTATTAAAAAGGTTAGAAAAATGAAGAACAAAGTTTTAATGGGATTAGCAGCTATAGCAATGGTTGCGGTCCTTTCTGGTTGTGGTAAAAAACCACAGGTTGAAATTGATGCAACTAATGCAGCTATCGAAGCTGCCAAAACTGCTGAAGCAGCAGTTTACGTACCTGCTGAATTTGCAGCTGTACAGGATTCAATGAATGCTATTAATGCTGACATTGCAGCTCAGGAATCAAAATTATTTAAGAAATTTGGCCCTGCTAAAGTAAAACTAGCAGAGACATTAACTCTTGCAAACCAGGTTGCTGCAAATGCAGCTGTTAAGAAAGAAGAAGTTAAGAAAGAAGTTGAAACCTCAATGACAGAGATCAAAGCTGTTATTGAAGAGAACACAGCTCTTATGAAAAAAGCTCCAAGAGGTAAAGAAGGAGC
The DNA here is from genome assembly GCA_037143835.1 of Bacteroidota bacterium. Classification (GTDB taxonomy): domain Bacteria; phylum Bacteroidota; class Bacteroidia; order Bacteroidales; family VadinHA17; genus LD21. Next base: position 4,477 of record JBAWXY010000125.1, on the reverse strand, counting down.
AGCTGTTCTTGAGCAGATTAAAACGGAAATGGCTACTATCGAAGGTTCTGTAGTTGAAGCACAGGCTATGTATGATAGAGGCGCATTCATGGATGCACTCAACAAAGTTAAAGCTGCTAAAGAAAGAGCAGTTGGTATTAATACCGAACTTAAAGATGCTATTGCTAAAGTAAAAGCAAGAAAGTAATTCATTTATACTTTCTTTTAGGAATAAGGCCCCCGGGAATTTCCCGGGGGTTTTTTTAAAATCGTCACTGGTATACATGAGAAAAGTTTGGAGAGATGGGCTGATTTTCACTGCTATTGCAGTGTCTGTTCCATTAACTATCATACTATTGATTCGTTTTACCCCTTTGCCCCCCATAGGTGAAATGGAAAATGCCAGAGAGACTCTTTCGAAGGCAGGAAAAAACAGAGCAGATACATATTCTAAAAAGCTTTTTACTCAGGCAAAAATCTACTATGATTCAGCAATGGTAAACTGGCAGAAAGAAAACAAAAAATTTATTTATTTCAGAGATTACGATAAGGTTGCAATGTTTGCAGAACTTTCAGCAAAAAAAGCAAGCCAGGCAGCAGAGAATTCCTTAAGCAGTACATCGGGCTTGAAAATAAAACTGAAACAAAAAATTGATTCTCTTAATGATCTTGTTTCTGAGAATAAAGAACTGTTCACAACCTATCCGTTATCTTCTGAAACACGAAACCGCATCTCTAAAGGAAAAATGTTGCTTTCAGAGGCTGAAATAGCATATAAAAAAGGGCAATATCTCCAGGCTAACAGAAAAATAACAGATTCGGAATATCTCCTCACAGCATCATATGAGAGTGTAACTGCAAATCTTAAGAACTATTTCAAGTCATATTCAGTATGGAAAAATTGGGTTAATAAGACATTAAATGAATCGAAAAAAAATCGCGATTATTCAATAATTATTGATAAATTTTCAAGAAAATGTTTTGTTTATCTTAGCGGTACAAAAAAATACGAATTTGAAGCTGAATTGGGCAAAAACTGGGTTGGCGATAAAAGAGTGAAAGGAGATAAAGCTACCCCGGAAGGGATGTATAAGATAACAAAAAAATTCGAAGGCCGTAAGACCAAATACTATAAAGCCCTGTTATTGGACTATCCAAATGATGAAGATAAGAAGAGTTTCAAATCGGAGATTAAACATGGCTCACTCCCTGCATCGGCAAAGATCGGTGATTTGATCGAGATACACGGTAACGGGGGAAAAGGGATCGACTGGACTGAAGGATGTATTGCCCTCACCGACAAAGAGATGGATGTGGTATTCAAGATTGTAAAAGCGGGTACACCTGTTACAATCGTAGGTTCGATGGTTGATCTTCAATATGTTGTGAACAGATAAATTATCTGATATGGGAAATGACGAGATAATAAATGAAGGGTCACAGCCTGAGGTTGGGAAGCTTCACCGTATTTTACGCAATCTCCTTATTATCATTATTTCAATTCTTGTTGCTCTTTCCCTTATTATCTTCATCCTTTACCTGGTCCCTGTTTTAAAGGAAGCGGCATCAGGTCAGAGAACTGTAATAACCAACAATCTGGAATTAAAGCAGGACGCCTCATATAAAAAGAAAATAAGTCTGATGACCAGTGATATTCAACGCCTTTCAAGGAAATATAGCGCTTATACCTCTGGGCAATCATATATCGTTATTAATACCACCGATAACAGGTTCTTCCTTTATAGAAATAAAAAACTTACACGAGAAGGTTTTTGCAGTTCAGGAAGTTATACAATGCTTCAGACAGAAGGAGACAAGAAATGGATTTTCAAAACACCAAAAGGAAAATACTGGATACATGGCAAGACAACCAATCCTGTGTGGAAAAAACCTGATTGGGCATTCATTGAAGAGGGATTACCGATTCCTTCGAAGGATGACTTTTCACGATATGAATATGGAGTATTAGGCGATTATGCTCTTGCCATTGGCGACGGCTACCTGATTCATGGTACCATTTACAAGCGTTTTCTTGGAATGCCGGTTACTCATGGCTGTGTCCGCCTGAATGATGAAGATCTTGAAGTAATCTTCAACACACTGAGTATTGGTTCGAAAGTTTATATTTTCTGATCTGATCGAAAAAAGTGATATGGAAACGGAGATTATTAATAATACATCTGGCATAAAAAAGACTTTCATCATTCTGATCATTATCTTTTCGGTATTCATTATTTATTATGCCATAATGTCGATGATGAGTCCGGCACGGAAGTTATCAGCAATAAATAATGAATTTAGTGTTAAACCGGCTGAAAATACTTTAGTTGACGAACGGATCTTTTCTGATTCTGCTTATCTTAAGTTGCTAAAGGAAAAGGCTTTTCTCCAATCAAGAATAGTAATGGCTGAAACCGATTCTATTTACCTTACTATTAATCTGACAGACAGTACGGCTAATATTGAGATCAGTGGTGTGGTCGTTCATAAGGCAAAGATGAGCAGTGTGCAGACCAGCAAGATTCTTATAAAAGGTGATGAAAACATAATATTATCAATGCTCTCCTCTCCTTTTACAATATCTAATACCTACGCAACAATAAGAAAGGAACCGGTATTGATCAAGATGGCGCCAAAAGATACTTCGGAATATAAACCTGATATTATGCCTGACACATCTATTACTGAACCTGTTAATTATATTCTGGAAATGACCAATGGAACAAGGATCTATGTTTATCAGGAGGAAAAGGAGAAATTCAGTGACAGGATGAATCTTTTTATCTTCAACATAAAGGACAGGCTCCGCGATACAAGGAGCTCTCTCAAGAGTGTAGCACTTTTCAAAGTTCCGGAATATCATCCATTTATAAAGATGAGACTTCCCAGAGCCGATGCCAAGATAATCTACCGGGCCATTCCCAGATATGGCCAGGTAGGTATTTACAGGTAAAAGTTAATTTCTTTTTTTCGGGAAATCATGGCTGCGTATTAAAAAAAAATGTAGGTTTGGTGAAGACACTTTTACTTAATCGATACTTACATGGGAAGATTTACAGGCGTTATAGGAATCATTATAATCCTTGGACTGGCTTTTTTATGGTCGAATAACAGGAAAAAAATTAATTATCGTCTGGTCATTACAGGTTTGATTTTACAGATCACCCTTGCCATATTCATTCTTAAAGTCCCGATTGGTCAGGATATTTTCTATTGGCTTGGAAAGGCAATAAATAAGCTTCTCGACTTTTCTAAAGAGGGCGGCCTTTTTGTTTTCGGGGACCTTACAAAAGTCACCCAGATCCTTCCTGAAGGCATTGTAAAATCCGGGGTCTTTCTCTTTATCTTACTTCCGACAATAATCTTCGTTTGCGTTCTGGTTGCTATGGCATATCATGTTGGTTTGATGCAAAGGGTCATTGCAGTAATTGCACGTTTTGTTCATTGGGCTATGAGAGTAAGCGGGAGCGAAGCTTTATCGAATGTTGCCAGTGCTTTTGTCGGCCAGGTGGAAGCCCAGATAATGATACGTCCATATCTTTCCGGGATGACAAAGTCGGAGCTGCTGGCATCCATGACAGGGAGTATGGCCTGTATTGCCGGTGGTGTAATGGCTGTTTATATTTCGATGGGCGTACCGGCATCATATCTCCTTGCAGCAAGTCTTATGGCTGCCCCCGGGGCATTGGTCATCTCGAAAATTGTCTTCCCTGAGACTGAAGAATCAGAAACAAAGGGGATAATAAAACTTGAGGTGAAAAAGGAACATTCTAATATAATGGATGCTATTTCACATGGTGCAAGTGATGGTATGAAGATTTCTATAAATGTAATTGCAATGCTGATTGGTGTAATTGCCCTGATAGCTCTTGTCGATGCACTCTTAGGATACTTCGGACATTTTCTTTCGTGGACAGGCTTATCACTTGATGCACTTGGACTGAATGTTGATAATCTTCACATTAAAGACGTTGTTGGAGCATTTTTTAGTCTTTTTGCAATAGTAATGGGAGTGCCACCGTCTGAATCACTCCATGTTGGCTCATTAATGGGGACAAAAATGGTAATAAACGAGTTTGTTGCCTATTCCGACCTTTCACCGATGATACAACAAGGATTCTTAAGCGCAAAATCAGTTGTTATAGCAAGTTTCGCACTCTGCGGATTCGCCAATTTCAGCTCGATAGCTATCCAACTCGGGGGAATCGGAGTTTTGGTACCAAGCCGGAAAGCCGACCTTGCCAGACTCGGATTCAAAGCAATGCTTTGCGGAACGATGGCCTCGTACATTTCAGCTTCGCTGGCTGGGATCCTATTATAAGATCTGCGGAGAGAGGGGGATTCGAACCCCCGGTTCGCCGGAAGGCGAACAACGGTTTTCGAGACCGCCGCATTCGACCACTCTGCCATCTCTCCTTCTTTTCTTGATCAAGGCTGACAAAAATAATAAATATTTGTCTTCTTTTTGCCTTCAAAAGATATTATGGTGTTCTGCTAT
>JBAWXY010000124.1:0-7640 GCA_037143835.1 Bacteroidota bacterium | reverse complement strand
AAGTGGCCTTAAGATAAAAGGAGATGCAAGAAGGATTCTCCCCATTGAGGTATTGGGAAAACATTATCTGATAGCTGCAGTAAATGACGGAAATCTGCAAATATTCCAAGTATTAAAGTAATAGGCACACTAGTCACTTCAAACTCAAGGCGCTGATTAGTTACATTTTATTTTTATGAAAATCTGTATATTTGCTATATATTTCGGGGAGAGGGAAAAAATAAGGTAACAAGAAGATGCATAAGGTACATGTAACGATAAAAGATATCGCAAAAGAATTGGGAATTTCTCCTTCAACTGTATCAAAAGCCCTCAAAGGGCATCGTGATATAAGCGCTTCAACAAAACACGCTGTGAAGGAACTTGCTGAGAAATGGAATTACAAACCCGACCAGGTTGCATTAAGCCTCAAAAGCGGACTAAGCAAAACAATAGGTGTTATAGTGCCTGAAATAGTGCACTATTTTTTTTCAACTGTTATCAGCGGAATTGAGGATCTGGCATATGATTCAGGGTACCATGTAATGTTCTGCCAGTCAAGCGAATTATATGCTAGGGAAGTAAAAGCAGTTGAGACATTGCTTTCTTGTCGTGTTGATGGAATCCTGGTCTCTGTTTCAAAAGATACTAATGACTTTGATCATTTCAGAAAAATTCAGGAAAATGGGATGCCATTGGTTTTTTTTGACAGGATATGCTGCGAGATGGAAACAGACAGGGTAATTGTTGATGATGAAGTTGGAGCCTATGAAGCAGTAAAGCACCTGATTAATATTGGGTGCAAGAATATAGTCCATCTGTCAGGTCCTCAGAATCTTCAAATTGGGAAAAACAGAAAAGATGGTTATATAAGAGCCCTGAAAGAACATAACTGGCCTATTAATAATGAAAATATTATCAAGTGCGATACCCCTGAAGAAGCCCGCATTATAGTCCCGGAATTATTGAAAAGAGCAGAAAGGCCTGATGGGATTTTTGCTGTGAATGATCTGACTGCAGTTGAGGCAATGAGTATCGTTAAGGACTTCGGATTCAATGTACCTCAGGATATTTCACTCGTCGGTTTTACGAGCGGGATGATCTCGGATATTACTTGTCCGACACTCTCATCAGTTGAACAACATGGGTATCTGATAGGCAGGGAAGCGGTACGATTGCTTATCGACCGTCTTGAGAAAAAACATAATCTTCCGTCACAAACAAAAATCATTAAAACGGAGCTCGTTGTCAAGGGTTCTTCAAAAAGAAATTGAAAGTTATTTTCTATTTCTTTTATTGTACCATTTTTTATTATCCAAATTATGCGATTTGTCAACTTATTTAAACAAAATAATCTTTAATTTTGGCTTGCTTAACTGAAGGCGGAAATTAAACTTTATAATTATTTAAAACCATCACAGATATGAACGTTCCGGCAAATTTATTGTACACCAAAGATCATGAGTGGCTTCGCGTAGAAGGAAATCTGGCATATGTAGGCGTCACCGATTTTGCTCAGGGAGAGTTAGGTGACATCGTTTTCATTGAAGTTGAAACCGTAGGTGAGTCACTTAACAAAAAGGAAGTATTTGGTACCATCGAAGCAGTTAAAACAGTATCAGACATGTTTATGCCTGTAAGCGGAGAGGTACTTGAAGTGAATCCTGCACTTGAAGAGTCGCCTGATGTTGTTAATAAGGATCCTTACGGTAAGGGATGGATGGTTAAGATCAAGATCACTAATCCTTCTGAAGTCAGCGACCTTCTGACAGCTGAAAAATATACATCTTTGTTATAGAGTCTTTTTTACTTCAAATTCCTGGTAGCCTTCAACTACATCTCCTACTTTTATGTCGTTGAAATTATGAATGTTAAGTCCGCATTCATACCCTCCTACGACTTCTTTCACATCATCCTTAAAGCGTTTGAGTGATCCAAGTTCACCTGTATAAATAACGATACCATCGCGGATTATCCTGACCCTGGTATTCCTTGTAATTTTGCCCTCTTTGACATAACAACCAGCTACTGTTCCGACTTTTGTGACTTTAAATAATTCGCGGATTTCAAGTGTTGCTACAATCTCCTCTTTAACTTCCGGCATGAGCATACCTTCCATTGCTGATCTTATCTCCTCTATGGCATTGTAGATGATGGAATAAAGGCGTACATCAATCTCCTCTTTTTCAGCAAGTTTACGTGCACTTAAAGATGGGCGCACCTGAAATCCTACGATAATAGCGTTCGATGCTGCGGCAAGCAGAATATCCGATTCAGAAATCTGTCCTACAGCCTTATGAATTACGTTAAGCTGGATCTCAGGAGTTGAGAGTTTAATAAGCGAATCGCTTAAAGCTTCCACGGAACCATCAACATCACCTTTTACTATAATGTTAAGTTCCTGGAAGTTACCAATAGCTATTCTTCGGCCAATTTCATCAAGAGTAATATGTTTCTGAGTACGAAGACCCTGTTCCCTCTGAAGTTGAGCCCTTTTGGTTGCTATATCTTTTGCCTCACGGTCGCTCTCCATCACGTTAAATTTATCACCTGCCTGCGGTGCGCCGTTTAATCCCAGTATAAGTGTAGGAGTAGCAGGACCAACCACTTCAACCTTGTTTCCTCTTTCGTTGTACATGGCTTTTATATGTCCAAAGCAGCTGCCCGCAAGCATAATATCACCTATTCTGAGTGTTCCGGCTTTAACCAGGACAGTTGCTGTAAATCCTTTTCCCTTATCGAGAGATGATTCAATAACTGTTCCGATAGCCGGTTTGTCAGGATTTGCCTTAAGATCGAGCATCTCAGCTTCAAGAAGGATCTTGTCGAGAAGAAGGTCAATATTGAGTCCGCTTTTAGCCGAAATCTCTTGCGATTGATACTTGCCTCCCCAGTCTTCAACCAGGTAATTCATAGTTGCCAGAGCCTCTTTGATCTTATCTGGATTTGCAGACGTCTTATCAATTTTGTTGATAGCGAATATAATCGGAACACCTGCTGCTGAGGCATGATTAATAGCTTCTCTGGTCTGAGGCATAACACCATCATCAGCTGCAACTACAATAATTGCTATGTCAGTTATTTGAGCACCTCTTGCACGCATAGCTGTAAAAGCCTCATGTCCAGGCGTATCCAGGAAAGTTATCTGGCGTCCGTCTTCAAGGATAACTCCATATGCACCGATATGCTGAGTAATACCTCCGGCTTCACCTGCAATCACATTTGTATTCCGGATATAGTCGAGCAATTTTGTTTTCCCATGGTCAACATGTCCCATTACAGTAACAATCGGAGGCCTTGGTTTAAGATCTTTCTCTTCATCTTCAACTTCCCTTACTGCTTCCTGCAATTCCGCACTGACAAATTCCACAGTGAAACCAAATTCATCAGCAAGAATTGCCATTGTTTCAGCATCGAGACGCTGGTTAATGGATACAAAAAGCCCAAGATTCATGCATGTGGAAATGATATCAGTAACGGGAATACTCATCATCGAAGCGAGTTCATTAACTGAAACGAATTCCGTTACTTTAAGAATATTCTTATCCTGTTCTATCTTATCAACTACCTCTTTATGTTTTTGGCTTATAGCCTCTCTTTTATCTCTTCGGTACCTTGAGCCCTTTGATTTACCTTTTGTAGTGAGCCTGGCAAGGGTCTCTTTAATCTGCTTCTGAACTTCTTCTTCATTCACCTCAGCCCTGACAGGTCTTTTTTTAATGACTTTTTTGGCGCCGGGCTTTTCCTTTTTATCGGTAGGTATAGGTTTAACGACAGGTGTTCCCTCTTTTTCTTTCAGTATTCTCTTTCTTCTCTTTTTTCTCCGGAAATCGGAATCCCCGCTTACCCTTACAGGTTGAAACGGAGTAGTTTTCTTTTTCTCTTCTACAGGCAAATCTATTCTTCCGACAACTCTTGGTCCAATTAGCTTTTTAAAATCTGTCTTATAAAGAGCAACAATATCATCTTCCTGTTCAGGGATGAGCACTTCATTAATTATTTCTTCAACAAGGAGCTCTTCAATCAAAGGTTCGGGGATAGTTTCTTTGATAATTTCCGGTTCTTTCTTTACGGCCGCTTTCGTTTCTTCCGGTTTAGGAATATCTATTTCTTTATTTTTCTGTTTCGTTGTATCTTTAGGTTTCTCTTTCTGTTCCTCTTTTTTTACAGGTTTGGTGTCTTTGGCAACTGTATCGAGGTCAAATTTCCCGACAATTTGAAGATCGATATTTGTTTTAGGTTCTTTTTCTTCAACGGGAACAATGGTAACAAGCGTTTCCTTTTCGGCGGCAGGCTTTTTCTTATCAGTTTTTTCAGCTTCAACCGGGGTTACCGAAACCTTTTGCACGGGTTCTTCTTTGGGTAGCGCTGCCTTTTCAACCTTTGGTTTTAATGTCTTTTCAAGGTCAATTTTGCCAACAAGTTTTATATCAGGCTTTTTAATTTCGGTCTTGATATCCACAGTTGTCTTAATTCCCGAAGAATCTTTAACCAGGACATCTTCATCCCTGTCAGCATCATCAGATTCAATTTTCTCTGAAAAATCATCAATGGAAACAGATTCCTTTTTCCTGTGGAGATCTTTAAGGATGAGTTTTTCAGATTCTTTTTTAACGCTGATGTCTGTGCTATATTCTTTTACAAGCAGAATATATGCTTCATGCGGAAGTTTTGTATTTGGGTTGGGATCAAGGTCGAACCCTTTCTTGTGCAGAAATTCTACAATAGTGGATATTCCTACATTGAATTCGCGGGCTGCTTTGCTTAATCTTGTAACCTTAATATCCTCTGTCATAAATATGCCTTGCCTTTATTTAAACTTCAAAAAACAATCTGTTTGTGAATAGCTTATATTAATATTTTATTCAAATTCGGATCGGAGGATATTAACAACCTCTTTAACAGTTTCCTCTTCAAGATCAGTCCTTTTAACAAGGTCGCTGATTGAAAGGTTTAAAACGCTTCTTGCAGTATCGCAACCAATAGCTTTGAGCTCTTCGATTATCCAATCTTCAATTTCATCACCAAATTCCTCAAGATTAACATCTTCCTCATCTTCTCCACCCGGTTCCCTGTAAACATCAATCTCATAGCCGGTAAGCTGGCTTGCAAGCTTAATATTAAGACCTCCCTTACCAATAGCAAGAGATACTTCATTCGGTTTCAGATAAATTTGTGCCCTTTTTGTCTCTTCAACAAGTTTGATAGAGGTTATCTTTGCCGGACTGAGTGCCCTTTGGATGAAGAGTTGATTGTTGGAAGTAAAGTTGATCACATCGATGTTTTCATTACGCAATTCCCTTACGATCCCGTGTATCCTTGAACCTTTCATTCCAACACATGCACCAACAGGATCAATTCTCTCATCGTACGACTCAACAGCAACCTTGGCACGCTCCCCCGGAACCCTTACGATCTTTTTAATGGTAATCAGCCCATCAAAAATTTCAGGGACTTCCAGTTCAAATAACCTTTCAAGGAATACCGGCGATGTACGGCTAAGAATAATGAACGGTGTATTGTTTCTCATTTCAACCTTGATCACAACTGCCCTTATTGAATCTCCTTTACGGAAATGGTCGGAGGGTATCTGTTCGCTTTTGGGCAGAATAAGTTCATTACCATCATCGTCCAGAACAAGGATCTCTCTCTTCCAAACCTGGTAAACTTCGCCGGTAACTATTTCGCCTATCCTGTCTTTATACTTGATGTATATATTATTCTTCTCAAGATCAAGTATTCGTGCGGTAAGATTTTGCCTTAACGATAGTATTGCTCTTCTTCCGAAGTCAAGAAATTTGACCTCATCAGAAACCTCTTCGCCAACTTCATAATCTTCATCTATCTCTTTGGCCTTCGAAAGAGGTATCTGCATAACAGGATCTGTTAAATCCTTATCATCAACAACCACCCTGTTTCTCCATATTTCAAAGTCACCTTTATCAATATTGACAATAATGTCAAAATTATCAGCTGAACCGTACTTCTTTGCGAGCATGCTTCTGAATACATCTTCAAGAACGCTCATCATGGTAGGGCGGTCAATATTTTTCAGCTCCTTAAATTCCGAAAAAGTGTCGATTAAATTAACATTTTCCATCTGGTGTAAGCCTCTTATTATTACTTAATTGTTAAAATAACTCTTGTCGATTTTATCTGGTCTGAATTGAAAGAAATATCCTTCAATTCTTTTGTTTTTCCTTTAATTTTCATTTCGGTCTCAAGTTCAAATCCGCCTTCTGTAACGTTTTTTAGTTTGCCGACATGCTTATAGCCTTCATTGTCAATAACTTCTACTTTTTTGCCTTCATTTTTTAAATACTGTTCAATAACTGCAAAAGGCAAATCAAGACCGGGCGACGATACCTGTAACTCAAAATCCTCCTTATCGCGGTCGAGGCTCTTTTCAATATGTCTGTGTATAGCTGCACATTCATCAATTGTTATGCCCTCATTTTTATCGGCCAGCACAGTGATCTTGTTCGAACTGCTTACTTTTACAGCCACAAGAAAGAGTCCGGTTCCCTTTATGAACTCTTCAACTAATCCCTGTATTGACTGTTTTTCTACCATTTTCTAAAAACTGATAACAAAATAGGGGACTCCGGTCCCCTAGTTCTCAAATACCCCTCAATTCGGTTGCAAAGGTACATGTTTATATTAAATCACCAAAAATATTAACATTAATATTGAAGTATTGTGCTTGTGGTTCAAAGATGTAGCTTGAAAATCAGCAAACATTTCGATATTTGCGATTGACTTTAAACTTCCGGTTAATAAAACAACATTTATCAGAGTCACTGTGAAACAGGCAGATATATATGACAATAATGACAGGTTAATACTTGAAAATTGTACATTATGCCCAAGGGAGTGCCTGGTTAACAGGTTCAGAGGAGAAGCCGGATATTGCGGTATGGATGCAGGTTTGAATATCGCATCGATATGTATCCACAGGGGAGAGGAGCCTTCCATAAGCGGGACAAGTGGCATCTGTAATATTTTTTTTGCTGGTTGTAATCTGCATTGCATTTATTGTCAGAATCACGAAATAAGCCGGCCCGGATCGGTAATACGGAATACGGAAATGGACCTGCATACAGTATTGGATCGTATAGAAGAATTACTTTCAAAAGGTATTACAACTGTTGGTTTTGTATCTCCTTCTCATGTTGCACCGCAGGTAAAGGCAATAATAAAAGGGATGAATTCGCGTGGGTTGAAACCAATAACAGTGTATAATACAAATAGTTATGATAAGATTGAAACCATCCGTAGTCTCTACGGATTAATTGATGTGTATCTGCCCGATTATAAATATGTTACCTCTGAAATTGCGACAGAGTATTCCGATGCTTTTGATTACCCGGCAGTTGCCTTAAAAGCCATTAAAGAAATGTACTATCAGAAAGGATCAACTCTGAGGGTTGATGAAAATGGTTTGGCAGAAAATGGAATGATGATCAGACATCTTGTTTTACCCGGTCATGTAGAAGAGAGTAAAAATGTTTTAAGGACGATAGCTGAAGAATTGTCGTCAAGTGTTCATCTTTCACTCATGTCACAGTACCAACCCACATCAGTGGTTAGAAATCATCCTGTACTGAACCGTTCGCTTTACAAAGCAGAATATGAGGCTGTTGTTGAGGAGATGGAGGACT
>JBAWXY010000123.1:0-7714 GCA_037143835.1 Bacteroidota bacterium | reverse complement strand
CATCATATTTTTATACAGAAAAACGGTGAGGGGGAGGGGTGGGTTTATATTTAATTTATAATCAGTTAATTATCAATAAAGTTTTACCGAGCCGTATGATGCAACTATATTAACTCTGGCAGATGGCGACTCTTCTTTTCCGACAATACCGGTTACTTCATTGGAGTTATTCTCAACAATCCGTCTCTGATTTTTAAAGTTATCCTCATTATATTTCAATCCACCATAGGATACTTTCGCTTCGAGTTTGTAGTTCGCTGATTCTTCAATTCCAAGCCTTACACCCATATAATGTGTTTCTATATCAATCGATTCAAAACCTGCAGGAACACGATCAATTGAAAATGAACCATAACTCCCGTTATAATTTAGTTTTTTTGTCAGGACTCCGATGTTTGTTTCTGTGTATCCATTTTCCAGAACCAGGTTGTTAATGCTTTCAATCCTGATATTATCATATTTACTTTCGCCGACAACAGAACTTGTTTCGCCAAGGGAGAGTTTTGAATATTTACTGTCAAGAAGGAGTGCCTGACTTTTTGTTATATTCATGCTACCAACGTACCTGACTATAAGGTCGAGCCATCCCGCTTCATCGATTGTTCCTTTTCCGTAGGCCAGGTTAAGTCTGCTGAGGGGTTTAACATTTCCCCTGGTCAGTTTCCCCGCCGTGAGGTTTCCATATCTGATATCCAGATTTACTAATCCATGAAGTTCATCAAGATCGGTATTGCCATATTTGTTTGCAAGCGCCAGGGCTGTCCCAACGGGCATTTTTATATTATAATCAATACTGAACCTTCTTGACTCGCCACCCCATCCTGTGAAGTTGAATTTGTCGTCAATAACCGTTTTAGCCGAAATAAGGTTTTCGCCTTCAGAAAACCGGACATCAATATAGTCTAAGAGTTTCTGGGCTCTTTCTTTATTAGGTATTTCTACAGTTACTTTGACATCGATGACGACCTGATCCTTATCCCAGCTCTGGATCACAACATCGCCATACCTGTTGCTGATTTCAAGTGTAGTGTTTGCTCCTGCTGTATATTCCTTGTGGAATTCTTTTGTAATCTCCTGTGCTGATAATGTGAAAGATATAAGGAACAATGATATGAAGAGGAGCAATCCTGGTTTATAATCTGACTTTTTCATTTTCTGTATTATTTTGGTTATCATTCCTGATCGTTTTAAGCTGATTTACTATGTAGGTCATAATCTCAAGTTTTGTCTGATAATGCTCTATCATTGCATTAATAATTCGTTCATCATCAGGATTTGCTTTAAGTTCTTTCTGAAGAGATACATAAACTGAATCCATGCTTTTCATCTCAATAAATAGCATCTCTTTCTGTTCGGGATTATTTTTCAAATCAACATTTACTATTTCACCTTCCATCATGTTGACCTGGTGTAAGTAGTAGTTTTCCACCTCTTTGTATTGTGGTGAAACCTGACCAAGCGTCATCCTGCTGCTCCCCGGACGGATGAAATGGTCCCATGTCCAGAGTGAGGAAAGTGTAACCAGCAAGGTAACAACTGCGGCTCTTAACAGGTAAGGGACAATACTTCTTTTAGGTGTATTGGCCTGGAACCTTACTTCGAGTTTCCTGTTGAACCTTTCAAAGTGACCATTCGATGGTTCTGTTTCTTCGAAAAAATCCTTATTTTCCCTGATTATTTCTTCTATAGTTTTCATACCCGATAATTTTTTCATTTTTCTTTTAATTCTCCGATGAGTTTCTGTTTCGCTCTTGAGAGTTGTGATCGTGAAGTGCTGCTGTTGATAGATAGTATTTCTGCTATTTCATCGTGATCGTAACCTTCAAGCAGGTAGAGAGAAAGTATAACCCTGTATCCATCCGGAAGCCTTTCAATTGCCTCCTTAACCTCTTCAACCCGAATATCAATCTCTTCATTTCTGGCTGAATCTTCATAGCTCTCATCTCTTATTCCAACATGTGATTCAATATCTTCAAAGACCGCTTTTCTTTTATTCAGGGCATCAAGTGACCGGTTAACTACTATTTTCTTGAGCCATGCACCGAAACTTACTGTTCCTGAATAAGTATCAATTTTTTCAAAGGCCGACAGGAACGATTCCTGCATTATGTCTTCAGCTTCCATTGTGTCGGTTACAATCCTCAGACTAGTATTATACATAGCTTTGTAGTACAACTTGTAAATCTGAAACTGTGCTTTCTGGTCGCCGATTTTACACCCGTCCAAAAGATCCTGGTGTAAGTTTCTGAATGCCGCTTCTACATTTGCCATCTTTACATAAAGACTAGTTTTTATATGTGTTGCTGCACCCACTTTCTATCAATTTTCTAATCAATAGACGTGGTACTAATTTAAATGCTGCACGGAATTTAAGAAATTTTATTTAATTTCAGAAAAAATTCAGAATAATTCCCTGAATTACCTGTCCGCTTGTGTAATCTAACTCTGAACCAAATAAACTGTGAGGTATAGAATAAATCAGGAGAAGTACTAAAGCAGCTAGCGCTGTATAGAGAGGTCTGTCTTTTTTTCTGTTCATGGCAACAGCTAAAATCCAAAATATTAATGCGATAAGTGTTTTATTATCAGTTAAATCCCATCCAAATGGAATTCCCGTCCATAAATCACCAAATGCATAGTATTGTACTATCGGACCAAGTACCATACCACCTGCAATGAACACGATAAGTGTCCAGATGGAGTACTTTTTATATAAGGGATATTTTATAATACTCATAAGTCCTGCAAGGGTTGAAAAAAGCATTGCCATAAACATTAAAAGTATATGTGGAAGAAGAATAAAGCCAGGAACACCTCCTTTAAATCTAATTACAATGGGTGATTCTTTGAAATAAGATTGGGTTCCTCTGGAATCGGTTATTTCAAAATAGTACTGGATTTTACCGGCTGCCGGTTGTTGTGGAACTTCAGCGAATAAACCTTTTTCTTCATAAATCTTAAACACCTTGTTCATCAAAAAAGAATTCACCGGATACACTTTGTAAGAAAACTCTGCAACCTGATATTCTTCATAAGATTTAAATCGTTTGGAAAATAGTTTTGCCTTAACAGTAGTATCGTTTACCTTCAGTTTTACTTCGGGTCTTTCATCAAGGGCAAGGCTTCGGACAAGTTTCAATTCATGAACGGTATTATTGAGCGTAACATCTATTCGCTTGGGGTAGGTGGGCCCGGTTGTGCGTTGGTAAATTGCTGCACCTATTGTAATAAAGAATGCCAGAAACCACAAGGTGAACTTTTTCATTTTGTAAGATATTAAATTCAGATTTTTAATTTTTATCCTTTTCCCTTTTGTCTTTTATCTTTAACCCAAATAAACCCACCCCTCCCCCTCCCAGGAGGGGAACTTAAATCACTTTTGTCTTTATACTTTTACCTTTTGTCTTTTCTATAATTGTATCAATAAAACCTCTTTTTTGTCATTACGCAGAACTTCAACGCTTATTGTCTGACCATGTTTAAGCTGACCCATTCTGAACATATAATCCTGAATATTATTGACTGGTTTCCCGTTGATTGCTGTAATTATATCAGCTTTTTTCATTCCGCCCAAAGCAGCAGGTTTGCCTGGTGTGACGAAGTCGGCTCTTAATCCGTTTTTAATATTACCTGCAAAATCGGGCATAATGCCAAGTGTAACTCCTTTTCTTCTTCCATATCTTACGGTTTCCACCTTTGGACCAGATTCTTTAAACTGAAGTCTGGCAGTTGATGATGAAAGCTCCTTTGCAATACTGAATATCAGATCGGAAATTTTCACCATTCCGTTGTAGTTTATCTTATCATAGGTATCCGAGGGGGTATGATAATCGAGATGAGCACCTGTAAAATAAAACAGAACAGGAATATTCTTGCCATAGAATGAGGAGTGATCCGATGGTCCATAACCTTCATCTGAAAGGGTCAGTTTTATCACGGTAGTATCGCTTTTTGAATATATCAGATCCTTCAGTCCGGTTGCTGTCCCAACTCCGGAAATCTGTAAATTATTTGTTTCGTTTAACCTTCCTACCATATCAAGATTAATCATAGCATTCACTTTGGAAAGATCTATCCCAGAGTTATCGGTAAATTGCTTTGATCCCAGGAGTCCTTCTTCTTCTCCGGTAAATGCGATACAGATAATGCTTCTTTTATGGCTTCCTTTTGTCCTGGCAAATTTTTCTGCCAGTTCAAGCATCATTGCAACACCGGAAGCATTATCATCCGCACCATGATGAACAGCAATTGTGTCAACTGCTCTGCTGGAAGAACCGGGTCCGCCCATTCCAAGATGATCAAAATGAGCACCTATAATAATATATTCATTTTTAAGCAGTTCATCTTCCCCCGGAAGGATCATTACCACGTTTCTTGTATTAGCACTCTCCCTGACGATTTCTGTTTTACCATTTATAGTAACCTTTGTCGAAAATACATTTGGCTTTCTAGTCTCATTAAGTTTTTTTTCAAGAGCAGATATTGTAGTTTTTGATTTCGAAAGAATGATATCAGCCACCTCTTTCTTTATCCTTAATACCGGGATATCAACTGAAAAGTCCTCGGAATTGAGCGATTCAAAGGTATCTTGTTGATCGAATGCAGGACCTGATACCATCAGCACACCTGCAGCTCCCATGTCTTTTGCAAGAAGGGCTTTGTCCCTGTCGCCACTGAAAGGAATAAAAGGGCTTTTTGTATTATCTGTTTCAGGGTCGGCACGAAGTATCATTACCCATTTACCTTTTACATCAATACCTTTGTAATCATTCCATTTTAAACTGTCCCCATTAATGTTGAATCCATAGCCTGCGAAGATTACCTCTGATTCCAGTGAGGAATTTGAACTGAAAGCAAGTGGCATAAAATCTTTATCAGGAGTATAGTTTATTCCGTTTATTGACAGAGCATTACCTTTTCCGGGGAGGACTCTTTTGGTTACTTTAAACCTCTGTAATCCATCACCTGAGAGTGGGATCATACCATAAGAGGTAAGTTCATTTTTAATAAATTCAGCAGCGAGGCTATCGCCTGGTGATCCTGTCAGCCTGCCCTTCAGGGAATCTGATGAAAGATATTTAATTTCGTTTTGAAGCTCCTTGGTTGTGACTTCCCGATTCCCGGTACATGATAACAAAAAAAGTATTACAAGTACAGGAAAAGTCCGTGTGATGTATTTCAAACTATCACCTTTATCCATAATCAGTATTTTATTCAAAGAGTTTAAATGCCTCTTTAATCAGTCCGATTGCTTCTCTGAGTTGTTTTTCAGTGATTACAAGGGGAGGAGCAAAGCGGATTATGTGATTATGTGTAGGTTTCGCGATAACTCCCTTTTCTTTCATAGCCAGGCAGACATCCCAGGCTTCCTTGCCATTTTTCGGTCTTATAACAACCGCATTCAGAAGGCCTTTTCCGCGAACAAGTTCAACCATATCCGACTTGATACTACGGAATTCTTCACGGAATATTTTGCCAAGACGATCAGCGTTTTCTGCAAGATTTTCATTTTTAACAACCTCAAGCGCTGCGATGGCTACCTTGGCTGCCAGAGGGTTACCACCAAAGGTTGAGCCATGCTCTCCTGGTTTTATGGTAAGCATTATCTCGTCATCAGCAAGTACAGCAGAAACAGGCAAAACACCACCTGACAAAGCTTTGCCAAGTATCAGGATATCAGGATGAACTCCCTCGTGGTCGCAGGCAAGCAACTTCCCGGTGCGGGCAATTCCTGTCTGAACTTCATCTGCTATAAACAGAACATTTTTTGATTTGCATAGATCGTATGCTTTTTTAAGATAGCCCTCAT
Organism: Bacteroidota bacterium; assembly: GCA_037143835.1. GTDB lineage: Bacteria > Bacteroidota > Bacteroidia > Bacteroidales > VadinHA17 > LD21. The sequence continues at coordinate 1,905 of JBAWXY010000123.1, read as the reverse complement.
CAGGAACAAAAACACCTGCTTCACCCTGTATCGGTTCAACAAGAAAACCGGCTACATCCGGGTCTTTCAGAGCATTTTCAAGAGCCTTTAAATCATTATAAGGTATTATTATGAAACCAGGGGTGAATGGGCCATAATCGTTCCTTGCATCGGGATCGGTGGACATTGATATGATGCTGATTGTCCTTCCATGGAAGTTTCCTTCACAAGCGATAATTTTTGCATTATTTTCTTTCACTCCTTTTTTCTTATACGCCCATTTGCGGCAGAGTTTAAGAGCTGTCTCATCTGCTTCTGCTCCGGAATTCATTGGCAGAACCTTATCGTACTTGAAATACTTCGTAATATATTCTTCATACTCCCCAAGAGCAGAATTATAAAATGCCCTTGAAGTAAGTGTAAGCCTTGTTGCCTGTTCTGTTAATGCTTTAATAATTTTGGGATGGCAATGACCCTGATTCACTGCTGAATAGGCCGACAGGAAGTCGAAATATCGTTTTCCCTCAACATCCCAGACAAAGGGACCTTCACCTCTCTCAAGAACTACCGGAAGCGGATGGTAATTATGTGCACCATATTTATCTTCCCGATTAATATAATCCTGTGTATTCATGTTGTTGATTATTAAATAGATAAGAAAAAATAATATTGACTACAAGTTTAATAAAGGTTTTGATAATTTACAAATAATAAATAAAGTTGAAGTACAGATTGCTTCCCCTTAATCCTCCATAAGGTCAGGTCTCAATCTCATTGTCCTTTCTTCAGACTGCTCATGCCGCCATTTTTCAATTTCTGCTGCGTGACCTGAAAGAAGGATCTCAGGCACTTTCCATCCATTAAAATCTGAAGGTCTGGTATATACGGGTGGCGCCAGAAGATCATCCTGGAATGAGTCGGAGAGGGCAGACTGTTCGTCAGAGATAGCCCCCGGAATAAGTCTTACTATTGCATCGGTTATTACTGCTGCGGGTAATTCTCCACCTGATAATACATAGTCACCTATCGATATTTCCCTGGTTATCAGATGATCACGTATTCTTTGGTCAACTCCCTTATAATGTCCTGCAAGAATTAAAATGTTGTTTTTAAGAGAAAGCTGGTTTGCCATTTTCTGATTAAACTTCTCCCCATCGGGTGAGGTATAGATTATTTCATCATATTCTCTTTCACTCTTTAGTTTTTCGATTGCCTTATAAACAGGCTCTATCATCATTACCATTCCTGCCCCTCCACCAAAGGCATAATCATCAACACTTTTATATTTATCGGTTGTGAAATCGCGAAGATTAATAATATTTATCTCAACAAGTCCTTTCTCCTTTGCCCTTTTAATTATTGAATAGTTAAAAGGACTTTCAAGCAATTCAGGTAAAACGGTGATAATATCTATTCTCATTCTAAATTTGTTTGCTCAAAATTACAATAAAATAATATTTTTGACCATATTCGCCTATAATACATCGCTTATGGATTGTCGTCCCGGTTGTGGTGTTTGTTGTGTATCAATTTCGATTTCATCACCAATCCCCGGATTACCTGAGGGTAAACCGGCAGGAGTAAGGTGCATTCATCTGCTTGATGATTATAAGTGTGCTATTTACACTTATCCGGGCAAACCCAAGGTATGTGATGATTTTAAAGCCGAACCGGAGTTTTGCGGAGCAACCAGAGAGGAAGCTATAAGGATATTATTCTCACTTTCGAAATAAATTGTCGGCTCGCGGATCGGTAGATGTGAGTTTGGGATTGCTTCGTCCCGCAGGGCGGGACTCGCAATGACGGTGCAAGTAAGTTTAATTCTGGTTTGGAGTTGCAGAGTATTTTATAAAGTAAATGGTCATTGCGAGGAGCGAAGCCTTTAGATTTACCCCCTAATTATGATTTAAAATTTTAATGACGATG
>JBAWXY010000122.1:0-7737 GCA_037143835.1 Bacteroidota bacterium | reverse complement strand
TCACAGATATTTTCTGTCTTCCACAGGTACTTCAAAATATTTGTCGTATATCTTCACATCAGGGCCTTTCTTTGCTTCTATTTTATTTCCTCTGATTTTAAATGTACATTTTTCGCCTGCTATGCCGGAAAAGTAGATGTTAAACTCTTTTTTGTCATCATCAATCATTATTATCCTTACCAGGTGCTTGTACTTTGCACTGTTTAATTGGGAATGGCAAATAGGACAGGTATAAATGTATTCCTCACCTTCTTTAATACTGAAAGAAGGATGCGTTGTGGTTGTGTAGTTACCGATCTCAGGATTCAAGAAAACCAATCCTCTTTCGGGACTGCTGGTTTTTGATGCAGCAAGGACAATGGAAGTTTTTACATTGAGATGTCCCCTGCAAACTTTACATAAATATTCAGTAGCCATGATGCACCTCCTGTTTGTTTATTTGTTTAATAATTTTATCTGCAACATTCTTTACAAGGTACGAAATATTTTCACCAAATTCAATTTTTTCAGGCTGGATCCCGATGATAAAAACCGGCATACTGAAAAACTCTGATAACCGTCTAAGAGATATATTGTGTGTATTGAAAGTCAGATCCTGTATCTGGCTTACTGCCAGTAATTTAAATGTTCCGGGAGTTGACTTCATGTCCAGACAATCAATGAGGACAAGTAAATCAGGATTCAAACTGTTTATTTTTCCAATATAATTTTCAATGCTGGCCTCAACAGTGAGCGATGAAATAGTGCCTTTGTTTTTTATTTTCCTGCTTATATAAACACCAACACCATCATCCATTTTAAGTAGGTTACCTATTCCGACAAAAAGTATTTTTTTATCCTTTTGTGATAGTAGTTTATTTAGCTCATTAAACACCTTTATATAAGTATTTTACAAGGATTTGTCTCAGACAGTTCGGGCAGATGATATTGAACATATCTTTTCTCTTCAGGTTATCCCTGATTTCAACATCGATATCCTGTCCCTCTGCAAGTTTTAATTTTTGGTTGAGCAGGTTTAGATTAAGTATGGAAGAAAATGCTTTCGGACCAAGCTTCCTGTGCATAAAATAAAGATGCTCTTTTGTTGTTATCACTGCGTTGCAGCTTTCGCAAATAAGCAGCTCTTTTTCCTGAAATTCAACATTTTTCTGCCTGTCAAATACTGCCAGGTCATAGATTTTATCTGATAATTTCACTCCCTTTCCGGTAATACAATGCTCCTGGCACTGACCACAAAAGATACATTTCCCATAATCTCTTTTTATGATCCTTGTTCCTTTTTCTTTATCATCAGTAAATGTTATTGCCTGAGGCGGACAAACATTTGCACATGTTTCGCATCCAACACAATTCTCATTATCAACAACAGGTTTACCTCTGAAATTTTCGAAAGGGACATGAGGTTCCTTTGGGAACTTCGACGTGTAGGCCGGAGTAACAAGAGAAACCAGAGCCTCTTTAATCTCTCTTAACTTGGGATACTTCATTGTACAGCATCTTTATAATCATCTTTCACACTTTTTTCACCGAGTTTTATCCCGAAGTGGTATGTCCCTCTGATGAGAGCATGTGCTGCCACTGTTGAACCAAGGAAGAGTATCGGGATTGCAATAAGGGCTTTAATCCCGGCATCACTGATCCCGAAATGAAAAAATACACCAAGCAGAATACTACAACAACCAAGGGTTACACATTTTGTAGCTGCCTGGAGCCTGTTGTAAGTATCAGGGAGCCTTATTATTCCAATACACCCCAAGAGGTTAAAAAGAATTCCGATCGTTATGAATATCAGACTTATCATATTATTCATTGAGTTTTTTACCGGTAAGGTATTTCGCCAGAGTCAAAGTCCCGATGAAGCTCAGGATAATCCAGGCAATACCAATATCGAGGATAAATGATTTTTCTGTTTGAATGGAGATTATTGCACAGATGCCAACAACCAGTATCCCGAAGATATCAACTCCAACCATCCGGTCAGGAATTGTAGGACCACGAATAATCCTGTATAAACAGATGCCGCTCAATGCGATCTGAATGTAAAGCAATATATTAAGATAATCAGTCATTCGATAATTCTTTTAATGTACTTTTCAAATGCTCCGGTTATTAAGCCTGTATACACTTCAGGATCTTCGGACCTGACATAAATCCAGTGGATATACAGGTAATCGTCGATAATATCAACTGTGATGGTACCCGGCGTCATTGTTATTGAGTTTGCCAACAGGGTTTTTGCAAGATCTGACTTAAGTGTGGTTTTGACTTTTACTATTCCTGGTCTTATAGGCATTGCAGGATGCAGCACCCGGTAGGCAACATCGAGGTTTGCCTTTATGCACTCCCATATAAACACCACAAGGTAAATTATAAACCAGAAATAGCGATGTGGCTGGAGGAGTTTGTAAACATTACTGATGAAGAATCTGGTAAATATTAAAGAACAGATAAGAGAAGCAACTGCACCAACGATAATATTGGGGACAGTAAGCTTAAAGGTCAGCAGCAACCAGAAAATGAGAGATAATATAAATACTGTTATGTACCTCATATTATATTCCTGTTATTTGAGATGAATACTTTCCGGGATCCATTAGAATATCTATTGCAGGTGTGAGTACAGCCTCCCTGATTTCAGGAAAAGCAAGGAGACTGAGTAATACACAAAGTATGCTCAGTACAACCATACTGAATACCATAGGGAAGGGTACTTCTTTTATATGATTTTCATTCTTATTGTCAGTTTTGTTGAAGAAGGCATAACGTTGAAATTTCAGGAAGGAGGCAAGTGTTACAATACTGACAATGACGGCAAGAAGAGCAAGCAGGTAGAACTTAGCCATGATGGCAGCAATAATAATTATAAGTTTACTGAAGAATCCGTTAAAGGGAGGAATCCCCGAAATTGACATTGATGCTATAAATGAGGTGGCATATGTTGCCGGCATTGATTTTGCCAGACCACCCATCTCTTTAAGATCACGTGTGCCGATAGTATATTCAATAGCACCTGCATTAAGAAATAAAAGACCTTTAAAAGCTGCATGGTTAATAAGATGGAAGATACCACCGGCAATAGCCAGCGAAGCAATCTCAGGTCTTGCTCCCCGTGAAACAAGGATCATCCCGATACCAACAGACATGACAACATAACCCATCTGGCTGATGCTGTGATATGCCAGAAGCCTTTTAATATCCCACTGACCTATTGCAAGGAAAACTCCTATCACCATCGACAATGTTCCGAGGGTGGTTATCAGGACAGACATACCTTCGCTTATGGCGAACATATTAAAAAATAGTCTGATAATCACATATATGCCAACAGCTTTTATAAGTACTCCCGAAAGCATTGCTGAAATGGGAGAAGGTGCTGATGAGTGCGCATCGGGTAACCATGCATGGAATGGAATAATGGCTGCTTTAAGACCAAAGCCGCTGAGCATCAATATCTGTACAAAGAGATAATATGACTTGTCATAACCGGCATTGAAAACTTCTTTAATATCTGCAATATTCAGTGTTTTGGTTTTCCAGTATATGAATCCTATTCCATACAGAATTAAAAACGATGCCAGTCCACCTAAAACCTGGTACTTAAATGAAGCCTCAAGCTCATTCTTTTCTACTCCGAATGCTACCAGGGCATATGATGATATTACTGAGATCTCAAGGAAAACAAATATATTGAACAGATCACCGCTGAGCACTACTCCGTTCATTCCTGCAACCATTAGACAGAATAATGCATAGAAATAATTTTCCGCAGTATATCGTTTTATATAAGATATTGAATAAAAAGCAGATAAGAAACCAATAATATTAATTATACACAGGACAATGACAGTGAAACCATCCATAACCATGTAAATACCAATCGGGATTTTATTTACCGGTTCCCATCCTCCGACTTTGTAGAGGGATAGATTTTCACCGGTAGTGATCAGGGAATAAATACTGATTATTACCAGGACAAGAAGTATCAGGGAGGCAAAGTATTTGTTCAACTCCCTGATAAATCTTCCGAGAATCATTATCAGGAAGGCTCCTGCCAGAGGAATGACAACAAATAATGGTATCAGCTGATTCATATATTATCCTCTTAAGTTTTTTATCTCTCTGATATCGAAAGTCCCGTATTTTCTGTAAAGCCTTATAATAACAGCCATCAGCATAGAAGTTGTTGCCAGTCCGATTACAATAGCAGTAAGCACCAGTGCCTGTGGTAATGGATCGACATATACTTTTACAGGGTCAGCAGGATCAACTATTGGTGCAATTCCACCATCGATGTAACCCACAAGCGCAAAAAACAGGAAAGTGCTGAATTCCATGATGGACAGGGAGATAGCAATCTTAACTAGGTTTCTTCTGGTTATTACTCCGTAGAGTCCGACAAGGAATAGTATGAAACACAACCAATAGACTATCATTCTGATGTTTCTTCTTTAAATATTATAAGAGCAAGGAAGATGGTCAGGATAGAAGCAGCCACTTCAATACCAACGAAAATGTTATAAAGTGGCAGCATTCCTGCACTTACAAGCTGACCCACAGTACCCTTTGGGAGCCAGTTGAGGAAAAAGACCCTGGTTCCGAAGAGTAACCCGGAGACCGCAAGAAACAGTACAACCAGGATAGCAAGATTTTCATACAATGTTGATCCTGATTCTTCTTTGACAAGGTTAAGAAAATCGCTGCCAAAAGCCAGAATCAGCAGAATGAAAGAACCGGCAATCACAACACCCCCGGCAAAACCACCTCCCGGTGTCAGGTGACCATGTACTATTATATATATGCCATAAAGGAAAACCAGCCCGGCAATTAACTGGGTCGTCTTTTTTACTATGATTGTCATCCCTTTCATAAAGTCAAAAGTCAAAAGTTAAAAGTCAAAATCCTTGATTCTTAATTCGTAATTCTTATTTCTTAATTCTTATTTCTTCCCCTTTATTCTTAGTATTGTCAGCACACCCAATACAGCAGTTACCAGTACGGTTGCCTCACCAAGTGTATCATAACCCCTGAAATCAAAAACAACACCCGTGACAAGATTAGCACTGCCGGTCTTTTCAGTTGCTCCTTCAATATAGGGACCAGCCATACGCAGTGTACTTTCACCAAAAACATCAAGTGCGCTGACTGATATTTTGAAAAAGTAAAACAGAACTATGATTATGAAAACCGCTGTAATTGCTGAAACATACCCCTGTGTGTCAGGCTTTGAGAATGATTCTTCCCGGGAGCTGTCAAGAACAACTGCAACCATTATAATGAGAGTAATTGTCTCCACCACGATCTGAACAATTGCCAGGTCAGGAGCCTTCAGGAGAAGGAAGCAGATCACCAGACCATAGCCAACAATACCACTGGCAATCACTGCTGAAAGCAGGTCTTTTGCATGGATAGCATACAATGCCCCTAATATCATTAATCCAACTATGACTGATATGGCAACTTCCATTTCAATATCTGTTAATTATATCATAATGAGTAGCATAACTATTAATCCGGCAAAAACCCAGATAACATAGCCCGGCAATACACCGGTATGAGCTTCACTCAACTGGTGACTCAGCCAGAGAACAAACTGTTTTGAAAGATCATAAATATCAAACCATCGCTCTTCTGCTTTTTTGTAAAGCCATGAGAAAATCCGGAATTCACCAATAGTCTTATAAAATTCCGGTGTAGAATAACTGGTCTGATCCTGAATTTTTTCTCCACCGATAAAACTATCTTCAGTTCGGAATTTCTTAAGATTGAAAGCCAGGTAAAGAATTATTCCAAGAATTACTGAGATTAAAACAAGCAATGACACAAATGATGAATTCCAGAAACCCGTGAACTGAAATGCACCTGAAACAGGCATGAAAAGTTTTGGTACAACGAAGTTTGTAGCAAACACGCCAAAAAAGATGCAGAATATCGAAAGAATAACCAGGGGTATCCACATCATAACGGGTACTTCCCTGACCCTTTCAAGCTCTGCCTTTCGGCGGCTCAGAAAGATTCCTCCTATCAGCTTGATAAAGCTTGCAAGTGTAAGTGCCGATCCCAATACTGCTAATCCCAGCCATACAACCCATAGTTTATTAGCTACACCTGATCCGGTGCCAAAATCAATTATTCCCTGGTATATCATCCATTTTGAGGCAAAGCCATTGAATGGAGGTACTCCTGAAATTGACATGGCAAAAACCATGGAGGCAAAGAACGTAAAGGGCATTGCTTTTGACAGACCCCCGAGATCGTCAATTTCTTTCTTTCCTGTACGATACTCAACACATCCTGCAGAAAGGAAAAGACCGCTTTTATAAAGAGCATTGTTTATCATATGAAAAAGGCCTGCTGCCACACCTATCATCGAACCGAGTCCGAATCCGAGAATCATATATCCTACCTGCGAAACCGCATGAAATCCAAGTAAACGCTTGTAATTATGCTGGACAAGCGCCATCATTACAGCAGTGATAATTGAAATTACACCTATCGATAAAAGAAGAAGAGTCAGCCATTCATTGAGGATGAACATACTGGTAGTTATCCTGGCAAGAAAATATATACCAAGAAGCTTATCCAGGGATGCAGGAAGGTAAGCGGATGAAGAGGCTGGAGCACTCTTTGCATAATCAGGAACCCATGTATGAAACGGAAAAGCACCTGCTTTTGTGAAACTGCCTGTGAGTAAAGCCAGGAAAGCAACAACAGATAAAGCATTTGTAGTGGGAATCGATATGCCTCCCATACTTAGCGAACCCGTAATCTTCCATATGATAGCGATCCCGATAATCATTATACTATCAGATGCACCGATAAGAATAAGTGTCTTCTTAGCTGTTGCCGAGCTCTCTTCATCATAACCATCAATCAGCTTGTATAAAGTTATTCCAAGTACTCCCCAGAATGCAAGAAATAAAAGAAGGTTATCAGATAATACAGCTCCATAAGCACAACCAAGGGTAATGAGGAAATAAGGATAATAGTTTTTGACTCTTCCGGCTTTAATATAAACGATTGAATACAATAAAATTAAAAAGGTGAAAAGGCTGACAGACAGAACAATAAGTTTACTCAGACTATCGCTGTTGAATGCCATATACTTGCCGGCATCACGAAGAAAGTCAATACCAAAAACAGACAGACCTGATCCGGCAGATAGTTCATTCAGACTCAGAATCTGATTATCGGAACTGTATATCATAATTGTCAGATAACCTGTAATAATACTTATCAACAGAGCAACCAAACCTTTTAAGGTTCTGAATTTTTCCGGAACGAAGAAAAGCATCAGACCGGTCAGAACAGGCAGAGTTATTATGCTGATAATTTCTTTCATAGCTGACTGTTAATTGTTTTCTTTAATTCATTTGTCCTCTTTACTGATGCATTAATCAGTTCATTGGCATTCATTATTTTATCGCCTGAGTTTGAATCATAAGCAGATGCCATCCGTTCGGTGCAGCAATAGCATGGATCAACTGCTGCCAGTGAAATTGTAGCATCAGCTATAGTCTGACCGATACAGGATTTTTTAAATGTTGCAATGTTAACATAGCTCGGAGCCCTTATTTTATGTCTGACAGGAGAGTTCGATCCATCTGATTGCACAAAATGAAATACCTCACCCCGCGGAGCTTCAGCCCGGCCATTTCCTATTCCTTCAGGTATCTCTTTAATTTTTACCGCAATATCTCCTTCTTTTTCCTTTTTAAGACCATCGAGACATTGTTCAAT
>JBAWXY010000121.1:0-7813 GCA_037143835.1 Bacteroidota bacterium | reverse complement strand
TAAAGCAGGTGTTTTGTAGCAAGAGCTCGTTGTATTATATTCGTAAACTGCATAATGATAAGTTGTTCCCGCTGTTAATCCTGTTAAGTTCACAGAAGTTCCTATACCTTTATACACCACATAATTACCTATGCCTATTTGCGTCCCACTTCCAAAAGTGGCATTGGCAGTATAGGTTGTTCCGTTAACAGGAAAAGCATTTACTGCACTTCCTTGTCGGGCAACAACCAAAACTGAAGTGCCATTTCCACGTGTCCAGCCTGTAATCATTGTGGTGTTTGTAATTGCGGATGAGGTAAATGCAGAAGCTTGTGTTGTTGGTGGTGTACATGGATTAGAAAATGTTACATTAAAAGATATTGTTGTACCTGCAGTAGTAACATTTGATATATTTAATCCTCCCGCACTTCCATTTTGTAAAAAGCTACTTGGATTTGTGGCATCATTTATGGCAGTTCTACCAACTGTGGATGAAAAAAAAGCGTTATTTGGGGTGCCATTGACAGTCAAAGTTCCATCAGGTCTGTAAATATATACTTCATCAGGTGGTCCGTCTGCATTGCCGAATTCTCTTGTATCAATTCTGTAAACAATTAAGCCGGAACCTGGAATATTAGTTTCAAATGTTCCTGTTTTTTTTCTGTATTCTACCATAAAATATTCATCTGTAGAATAAGGTGAAACTATCTTATAACAATTGTTTGTAGATGAAGTTAAAGGATTTAAGGTATATGTGCCTGAAGATATTATTTCTGGTATCGTGCTAATCCAGGTATGATCAGTATATCTCCATTTCATATATGCCAGCATGTGTCCACTTCCAGATTCCATTAAATCCCAACTTCCAACAGGTGAAATAACTCCCTGATCTTGATAGTGATATAAATCCGGAGAACCTAAAACATGAAACATCTCATGGCAAAGTGTTTTTACCGAAGCTTGATTTTCAGGTTGAAAAGTATAATCATACACTCTTTTCCCATTAATACTTACAGTTTGAGAATAAAGCGCCCATCTGTGAGTCCATAATAAATCATTCCATGCTCCATTACTGCCTTTTACAACAAAACAAACATTATCTACATTATTATCACCATCGCCATCAATATTTAAGGTTGCAGAAACTGGAGAATTTATATTTATCCAATTTATTGCATCTGCTAGTAAAGTGTGTTCTCTTGTAGTTTTTTCAGCATCGCCGTTGTAACCTGTAGGGTTTGTAGTTGCATTATAGGGTCGAAAGTAATTACGTGGGTGCAAATCCTGGTAAGATAAATTTGTTGTTAATGCACAAGCCGGGTAGTGCGTATTGCTGATGGTCAGATTATCATAAGATACTTCCTTGAAATATGATTTAAGAGTAACACCTGTTGTCGGGTTGAATTTATCGTCATAAGCCTGCCTTGTGGTCGTAAATTCAGTATCATCCGAAAACCGGATATAAATTACCAGGTTATTCAGAGTCCCTGATTGAGGTGCGTTGCCGGGGCCGTTCTTGCTTGTTGCTATGTAACGAAACATAGCATCATGTATGCGCTGATACTCTTTTTTAGAAATTTTAGTCCATTTTCTTAATCCAATACTTGTAGGGTCAACGCTATTAACTAAATACTTAGATGGTTGTAATAAATCGCCATTCTGCTCAGCATAGTAATAATATCCATTTGGAGCTTGAATAATTGTATATCCTTTTTCATCGTGAATCCAATTAAAAAATTCATCTCCAGATACAAAGCAACTGATGGTTTTTCCATCAGGTTGTGTAATTGTATATGGAAGCTTTTCAAAATATGCTGCTCTAACGATAGTAAGAATTAATAACAAAGCCGAAATAAGTAATGCTCTTTTTTTCACAATCAAAGATTTTCAAAGTCTTGAGGTCTTATGATCTTGCCTGTAATTTCAACAATCAGACAACTATCCTTTATTCTCCGGATTCTCCGGATGATCATCTGCATAAGGCTTTGCATAAAGATCTTCAACTCTTACCCTTTCATTTTCACGATTCCCCGGGGCGACAGTTTGTTCCTGTTCTTCTCCTGCCTTACCGTTGAAATATAAGATGCAGGCAAATATTGGCATTAAAGGAAGAGTGAGGGCGCCAACTACTGCGGAAAGAATGATGAACAATGGATTAGTTGTCATATCCACCAGGTTAGTGGCATCCTCAGGATTCATAATTGTCTTCACGAAGTTACCTGTGAAGGGAAGAAGAACAATACCTGAAAAGATTACAGAGACAACTATCAGAATTATAATGAAAACTGCCACCCAGCCTATGTTCGACCAGAAATTCCTGTGTGCCAGGGTTATGGTCCTGCTGATAGTATTGCCGATATTGGCCCCTTCAACCATCATAATTGGTAAGATGAAAAGGTAGAGTGTCATTAAATATAATATGGAAAAGAACACCCCTATTACCAAAGCAAGAATCCCCAGGACAATTGCGACTACACCTGCAAGTGCAAGAAGTACCATTATAATAAGGTATGGAATATAATACTTCAGCGATTTAAGTAAAGTGACAAGGATATTGTCCTCACTGTTCAACGGACTGTAAATTATATAGTATTGAAGGATTGTTGTAAAAAGCAGATTTATAAGCAATATTATTAAAATCGGTACAATGTAATCCTTCAGCATTCCAAGCATAATCATCGGATCGGTGACTGTTTGAATCTCCTTAATATCTACAAATGTGGAAGCATACTTCATCACTAGTGACAAGACCAGGGAAATAATAAACAAGGAGAGAAATTTCTTTTTGTAAAACTCCCATAATGAGCTCATTGCACTGTCAATATTATGTTTGCGGTAGAGGGGGTGACTGCTGAATTGATCCATTATTTCTGATATTAATTTTTTTCAAATCTAAACAATAATTCCTAATTTCTGGTTACTTGTTTCTGGCGTCAGGCTACAGGCCACAGGCTACAGGTTTTTACTTTTTACTTTTATCTTTTAACTTTTGTCTTTTGTCTTACTTCCCCTTCCTCCACTGCCTTAACACATTACTAAAAGGGAATATGCTGTTCGGCTTTTTCGGTGCGAAGATTCCCTCATTAACAGCTTTTACATCCTCAATAGTATAGAATGCTTTCGGGTTGAACCGATTAATGACTTCCAGAACATTTGCAAGCTCATTTCTCTGTACAATGGTATATATCAGATGTACCTTTTCCCTTGCCCCATGTGCTTCCACCACTGTTGCTCCATAACCGCTTTCGTTAAGGGTCTGTACGAGTTCTGTCCCCCTCTCGTGTGCGAAAACCCTTATCATCTGGATCCCCATCGCAAGTTTCTCCTCAATAATCATCCCAACAAAGTTACCGGTAGCAAAACCTGCGGCATATGCAATGTAATTGATATAGTTATCGAGGTTCTGCATTATCTTGCTAATGGCAATAATCCATATCAGGACTTCAAAAAATCCGAGAATAGGAGCGATGTTCCTATTCCCTTTAGAAACAAAGATTATGCGCATTGTACCGATCGATACATCGCATATCCTGGCCAGAAATATCAAAAGGGGCATCAGCACATAGCTGAACAGATCGGAATCAAAAAATGAGGTTTCCATGATGGTTCAAATTTTAATGGAAACAAATATAGGAATAAGGTGGAAAAGGCGCAACGGTATAACGGTCAGGAATTACGATTGAGCTGTCTTTGTGGATGTGATGAAAGGATTGCTTCCCCCTTAAGAAGTACCTTTACTTCCTCACGCCAAACAAATAATTAAACATTCCCCACTATTAATTGTTAAATGATAGAGAATTAATCAGAATTAGCATAATTGAAACATAAATAATATTTTTGATAATTAATTTAAACCAAAACAGATAAGACTATGAAATTGAGCAAACTGAATATTCCGGTAATCCTTACATTAGTACTTGTGATTGGTATTGTTTCCTGTACCGGTAAGACAACACAGAAAAATTTTCACACTGGCGTGGAATATTACAGAAACCTGCAATTCAGTGAGACACCTTATGATATTGAAAAAGGAACCCACCCGCTGACCTCTGATGAAGCAACTGCTATAAACAGCTATAAATTTACATATGATAATTCGGGCCGCCTTTTGTCTGTGGAATTTCTCCGGAACGATGTACTTCTTGGTTATTCATCCATGCAAGGTGCCGCTAAGATCGTATATGAATATAAAGATAATAAGCAGATTAAGCATTATTATAACAAAGATAACGAACAGATTGAATCAGCCGGTGTACTTACTGCTGAGTATACACTCGATGCAAATGGTAATCGTACGGGGCTTATGTTTTTAGGGAAAGATGGGGCAATGGTAGAAAACAGGAATAAAATCCATTCCTGGACATGGAGCATACTTCCTGATGGAATGGTAAGGGAACTCAGATATAATCTTGCAGGTGAAGAGACTGTTATGAACCCATTCTGTCCGTTTTTTGAACTCAGGTTCACCTATAATGATAAGGGTTATGTGACAAGAATGGCAAATTATATGGCCGACACTCTCTATAACTGTACGGCGGAAAACTGTGGTGACATTGGCGTTTCTTATTTCACTTTCACCCCCAATGAAAATGGCGATGTTGAAAATTTTGCGGTTTTTAATGTAATCGGACAAATGTCAAATCTTTACTGGGGATGGTCAAAACGTATTAATAAGTTCGATGAGAACGGTTATGTTTTAGAGACTGCATATTTAGACCAGGATGATGAATACGTCGGAGGGAAAATGGTTCCCGTAACACAGAATGTATATGATAGTCATGGCGCCCTCATTGAGGTCAAGAGCATGGATAAAGACAAAAATGTAATTAACAGTCCTGAAAACGGAGTGGCTATCACAGAGTACAAATATGATGAACCGGGTAATCGTACTGAGACACTCAGATTTGACAAAGACCGGGTTGCAGTAAAACTATAGCCAATTCAGAAATAATCCGGATATGCAAAAACAATATTATTCGATATTCCTTATTTCAGTTCTGACTACAATTTTATTAGCGGGATGCTCTGGAAATAAAACAGAAAAGAAACAGGAAACGTTACCTGTACAAGAGGTTAAAACTCCTGTGGCTATTGGAAATGAGACGTCATTACTGCTAAAAGATCTTGAGGAAAATGGCGATTATGTTAACAGTCAGGTTTTTCCATCATTAATTAAAGCCTCGATTGTAAATGAGAACCTTAATAAAAATCTTCTTGTGGTTGATCTAAGGTCATCAAAACAATTTTCAGAAGGTCACATAAAAGGTGCAGTTAATAAGAAGTTTGAAGAACTGCCGTCTTACTTTGAGACCGGGATTAAACCGTTTGAGTATGACAAGATTATTATTGTCTGTGAAGATGGCCAGATATCCAGCTATACAACCTCGTTGTTAAGGTTGATGGGCTATGGGAATGTATATTCAATGAGATGGGGCATGAGCGCATGGAATAAAAAGTATGCACAGGATGGATGGATGAAGGGTGTCTCGGGAAAGTATGAAACCAGCCTTGAAAATAAGGTAAATGAAAGACCTTCTTTAAAAGGGATGCCGGAACTAAATACAGGAATGGCTACAGGAGAGGAGATCGGAGCAGCAAGGTTCCGGAAACTGTTTGAAGAGGGTACCGGGAATATCCTGATTACAGCTGATGAGGTATTCAACAATCCGCAAAAATATTTTATCATTAATCTTGAGAGGAAGGATAAATATGAGGATGGACATATTCCCGGAGCAATCAGATATAAACCTGACGCTACTCTTGGATTTACCGATGAAATGGCTTCTATTCCCTCTGATAAAACTGTGGTTGTTTATTGCGGAACAGGCCATAATTCAGGATTCGCAACAGCCTACCTGCGCTTATTTGGTTATGATACGAGAACTCTTAAATATGGCAATAACAGCTTTATGTATGACAAAATGGTCAGGCAGAGAACTGCTTTGTCGTGGCTTCCCTTTACCGGTGAGGATGTAAATGATTTTTCCCTTGAGAAATAATTAAACAGGACCGATTAAAGTTTAAAGTTCCGGTTTGACTAATGTGTCGGGCCGGAATTTATATTTTAAGACCTCACTATCAGTGTCATTGGTGAGGATGTAAATATTCTTGTAACCCATCTGACTGAGAACCATCCAAATCCTGGCAGAAACAGCCGTTTCAGAAGATACAAGCAGAACCTGACCATCATGTTTCCGGATAAAACTAAGATTATTTTTACTTAAAATGGAGTCAGCAGCAATAAAGAGGGCATCACTGGTAATTTCATTAAGTCCACTGCCTGCTTCACCCATATTTATGATAAGTTTTTCTCCCGAAAGGGCATTGATCTGTTCTCCGGTTATTATATTTGATTGCTTTAATGATGGTTCAGCCCATTTTTTTGCATTACTTTTAAAATGGTTCGCACCGAATGATCTGAGAAGGACCAGAATCAATATTGGCAAAACAACAGCAATAACCGTTTTGTATTTATTTATTAAGCTCATCGATTGTAATTCCTGATTCCTGATTTCTAATTTCTAATTTCTAATTTCTGATTATTCACATCCCCCATCAAGTTTTTTAGAAGCAATATGTTTTGCCTCAATGAATTTCAACTTCAAACTATCAGGCAGACTATTAATTTCAGTAAACATTTTTCTGGCTCTTGTCCTGGTTTCAAACAACGCATTTTCCCTGGCGGAGATCCTTTCTCCCGTAAAACTACTGTTCATTACAGTGTTAAACCATTCATTAAGACCACCTTTCAATACATAGATATTTTTGTAATTCAATCCACTTGCCAGAACAAGAGCATAGTTTGAATCAAAATCGCCATTGGAATAAAAAACAGTCTTAATATTTTCATTATTCAGGTAACCACCAGTGTCATTATTAAGGAGTTCATCGTAGGGGATATTTATCGAACCCGGGATATTCACAGACCTGAATTCTTCAGGCGACCTGAGATCGATAATCTGAACGGTAGTGTCTTCAGATGCAACAAATCTCGCTACCTGGTCCACCGTAAAATATGTTTTTTCGTCAAGTACTTCGGACAGTAACTTTTGAGGTTTTACTGTAAGCGACCGGTTCGCAGAAAGGGGTAATAAAGCGAGGATAAACCCCAGACATAAAAGTCCGACTGAAATTTTTTCCCTGGTATTCATCTTTTCAAAAATTAGATTTCGTTAGTTATATTAGGTCGTGCGAATTTCTTTTCTGCTGCTTCAGCAAGCCAGAACATTATTACCGCAGCAATAATAAGCAGAAAAATAAACAGCCCCGGAGAAATCCCCATGACCTCATTTATTTTAACCGGACCTTTATATGACCTGTTAGCGAGATTCTGTATTAAAGGGTAGGTTTCAGCAAAAAGGAATGCTCCGGTGAGTCCGCCTGCAAAAAATACCATTGCATCAATCTTACCTATCGAAAGTGCGCTTAACCCGGTACCCGGACAAAATCCACCCATGATAAATCCTGCACCCATTATAACTCCGCCAACTATTGATGAGGTAACATAAAATTCGTTCACGAAAACCATATTCAGATTAAGCAGTCCGAAGAAGCTTAATAGCTGAGAGCCGATTAGTGCAACAATCGCTGCCGTAAAGAATACCTTTATTACAGTTGTATCGTACCCGTAAAACATTCCGACAAGTTTACGGCTCGAAGAGAATCCGGCCTGTTCGAGGGAAAATCCGAAACCTATGCCAATCAGCAGTGCTATAAGCAGATCGAGCCATTCCGGCATTGTTAATAATGATGATAATGGTCCCATATTCTATTTTGTCTTAATGTTTGAAATGTCTTGATGTCTTAAAGTCTTTATGGCTTTACCCCGTGCCCT
>JBAWXY010000120.1:0-7904 GCA_037143835.1 Bacteroidota bacterium | reverse complement strand
AGAAGAAAAACTTATATTTGTAAACCCGTGGTCTAAGAATGGGTAGTAGTTAATGCTGTACCTAAAAAAACTTGCCATAATGTCTTCATTGAATGTAATATTTCAAACAAAAATAGATAATTAAGAATAAATACTTACTTTTTAAACTTTTAATTCTCTTGGCAGGTCAAATAAATTTTCTTGTTTATAATAATATATCAAAGAAACATATTGTCTTTTATATATTTGTGTAAAGTTATATATAGTTACCAAAAATAAATAAAAAAGTTACTAAACCCTAAACTTTACAAAAT
Source organism: Bacteroidota bacterium (assembly GCA_037143835.1). GTDB lineage: Bacteria > Bacteroidota > Bacteroidia > Bacteroidales > VadinHA17 > LD21. The sequence goes on along the minus strand of JBAWXY010000120.1, from coordinate 7,611 downwards.
GGCTACACCAAAATGTCCAAAGTGTGATAATTCTTCATTTGTACTGGAAGAATTAAAAGTTGATAAATCCAGTTATCAATTATGGGGTATATGTTGTTCATTATGCGGAACTGTTATAGGAACGCATGAACGTTACAACATAGGAACCTTATTATTTAATATGGCAAAAGCACTTAAAATTAACATTGGTAATTAACTATACTATAAATTTTCAAATTTATAGTATTTCCCTGTTTCATATTTATTGAAGAAGGGGTATTGTTTATTTCAACAGTTATTCCCATCTGATTTGCTTCTTCAATAATTACTCCTAGTTCTTTTGTCTTAGCTGCAATTATTTGAGCTAATTCTTTTTTCTTTATTTCATTACTCATTTTAAAGGTTTTTAAGTTTATTGCTGTTTTATTATATATATAAAACAGCAATAAAGTTAAGCCTTAATAGTGTCGTACAGTACGGTTTGTCCTTCCATTTTTATTCTGCAAGTCGCATCCTATTGAATAATGGTTATAATGCGACTTGCAGAAAGATAATGAGGTGCTTGTATTATAATTATAAGAGGGTCGCTGCATAACTTTGACGCATGAACCTCATTCAAATATCGAACAACTTCCCGACGGAACTGGATGCAGTCAGGTACTTTGAGCAATTCAGATGGGGTAAAAAGCCAGCTTGCCCTTATTGCGGCAGTATGAGTATCGGGGAACGAAATAAAGACTTGCGTTGGCATTGCAAGGATTGTTTTAAGTCGTTTTCTGTAACAACTGGTACGAACCTGCATAATACCCGGCTGCCTCTTAAATCTTGGTTATATGCCTTTGCCGTTGTATCTGATGCCAAGAAAGGAATATCGAGCAAGCAGCTTGAAAGGAATTTAGGCATACACTATGAGACAGCATGGACAATGTACCACAAGATACGTGATCTGATGGCGATAGAGAATAATGGGATTAGACTTGATAATATTGTTGAGATGGATACTACTACTATTGATATGTCAATCCGTAAATGTCAAGTAGAAGCGAAAGGTACTCCCAAAAGCATTCCTAAACTGGATGCAGAAATTGAAAAGTATAAAGGTCAATTCAAATTCAAAGAAGGGGATTATAAAAAACCCTGCAAAACAGGGAAACAAAAAACAGGCGGATATGCAAGCAATCTAAGCATAGGAGGAGTTGTTGAAAGAGAAGGGAATGTCGTTGCCCATGTTATTCAGAACACAACATTCTCTGAGATGAAAAGGATGATAGATTACCATGTAAATAAAAGCAGGAAAGAAACCGTTCTGTTAACCGATGAAGGGAAGGGATTTGTAAGAATGGACAATATCATTAATCATATTGTCATAGAACATAAAAAACTCTATTCTTACAAGGGACTTAATACGAACACAATCGAATCTTTTTGGGCGATAGTTGACCGACAGATAAAAGGGCAACATCATCATGTTGATATAGAATATCTCGAAAAGTATGTTGCGGAAGTAGTTTTTAAATTCAATAACCGTAAGAATGATGATATGTTTGAAACGCTTGTAAAACTATCAATGCTGTAAATTTTTTCATGATTTTGGATTATCTCTATTAGGTTCATGCCCGTATTTTTGTTTAAAATATTGTTTTGCTTTTTCTTTTTGGTCAGAATCAAGTCCAATAATGTCCATCTCCTCTTCAGAGAAATTTTCAGCTATTACCAATAAATCTAAATTCATATTAGAATTTTGAATTATTCCCTTTAAATATCGTATGTTAACATTGGCTGAGTTGATGTTTTGTTCTATTAAATTAAAGTATTGATTTTTATTTCGTTTATATTCTTTAAAGTACCAAAATAACCACATGATAAATAAAGTTAATAAACACAGGATACCCGTTAACTTCTCAAAAGAAGTTAATCCTATATGACCTATAAATGTTAAAATATTGTTTGCCATAGTTTCAATTTTGGAAAAAAGTTTATCAAATATTCTTTCTAAAAACCATGTAAAAAATGTTAATGCAATCCAAATTAATTTTCTCCATGTAAAGAAGTTTGCTTTGGTTTTCATAACTTTGGTTTTTAATGTACCCAAAGATAATGAAATAAGGGCTAAACCATTAAACCGATAATTCCGCTAAATTTTACTCCTGTAATTTTCAACATATTTATAATTTTGCAATCAATAAATTAAAAATATTCAGATGAAGAAGCTAATTATTTCACTATCAATTTTACTGGCATTTGCTTCCTGCAAAGGACCAGGTTCCGGACCATTAGTAAAGGAATCTTTTGCCAAAGAGGACCCGAACCAGAATATAGCTGGACAAAACCACAAAGGCCAGGTTATGACAGAGAAAATTGATGTTGTTGTTGAACCTTGCGGGGAATGCATTACAATTGCCAAACTGTTAGCCGGCAAACAGTCATATTCCGGAAAGGTTATAAAGATAAAAGGTAAAGTGACAAAGTTTAATCCGTCAATTATGGGTAAGAACTGGGTGCACATTCAGGATGGTACTGAATTCGAAGGTGGATTTGATCTTACTATTACTACAGATAAACAGGCTTCTGTTGGTGAAACAATAACATTCGAAGGGAAGATAGTGCTTGATAAAGATTTTGGCTACGGCTATTTTTATAATGTATTGATGGAAGACGGGAAGTCAGTCTTGTAATCGCTTTAAACTCAATTCTATTGACGTTATCCCGATACCTTCTTTAAAACCTTTGTCAAGCTTTGAGGGTGGTACATCGGCCGGGTCAGAGCCCCAGAGATAATTTGGTCTGGAACCCATCTCAAGTACTAACTCTCCGCCATCCTTAATATCATCCCAACTGAACCAGGGCTTGTTCCATTCTTTCCCGTTCAGGGTTGCTTTCTGTATATACTTATTCTGCCTGCTGCTCTTTTTTGCAACTATACTGAAAGTCTTGTTATTCTGCAACTTAACAGAAACGCCGGTAAAAACAGGACTGCCTATATTAAAAGCAGGTGTTCCGGGTGTAACAGGATAAAAGCCAATACTTGAAAATACTACAAATCCCGATAGTCCTCCCCCATCTTCATCGCCCGGAATACCAAATGGTGAATTGGTAAACCAGGTATCAAGAAGCAGACGAATCCGCTTCTGTGTCTTCCAGGGCGCTCCGGCATAGTTATATAAATATGGTATATGCAGACTGGGTTCATTCCCCATCACAAACTGGCCAACCTGACCGGTAGCATCGGGAAACTGTGCCATGTAATCGGGCTTCCACATTCCCAATCCTTCAATAAATAGCTGATCAAGCCTGTTGACAAACTTCTCTCTCCCTCCAAGCAGTTCCACCAATCCGGCAACATCATGCTGCACATCCCAGAGATAGGTCCAGCCATTATTCTCATCATAATAATCGCGGTTTCCCAATCCGCCCGAGAGCTTCGGATCAAAATCCTTCACCCAGCTGCCATCGGCAGTGCGAGGGGCAAAAAAGCCTGTTTCGGAATTAAAAAGATTATAGAAATTATGTGATCGTTTCAAAAAATATTCGTAATCATCATTCTTATTCAGCGCTTTTGCAAGCTGAGCCAGGCACCAGTCATCATAACTGTGCCCTAATGTAATAGCCACAGCCTGCCTTTTTTCAAATGGATGAACCATTGCAACTGTCTCTTTTTCATCTGGATTCAACACCGGGTAATATCCTTTTTCAAGATAGAAAGTATCGAGCGAACACATCGGGCCATTACGCCATGGAAGCATGGTAGCCTCCATAGCATTCTTCCTGAGACTTTCATACGCCTTTTCGATATCAAAATTCCGGATACCTTTAAAATACGCATCTGCAATTATTGCTGCTGAATGATGTCCGTTCATGCAGGGGTTATCGCCAAAGAGGATAGGAAAAGAGGGCATCCATCCACCCTGTTCATACATCCGCACAAATGATTGTATTTTCACGCCTTCCAGTTCGGGATTAAGCATTGCATGCAAAGGGTGTGCGGCCCGGTATGTGTCCCACATCCAGTCATCTACATAAAAGATAGTGTCATTATCATTATGTATGGTATCATCAAAACCGCTGTAATAGCGCCCCTCTTCCGAAATATTAACCATCCGTTCATATGTGCGATATAACGCTGTATAGAACACGGTTTTCTGATCCAGGGTACCTCCCTTCACTTCAATCTTACCCAGGGCATTGTTCCATTTTTCTCTCCCTTTTGCCTTGAGAGACTCAAAATTCCAGTCAGGAATGTCAGTTTCAAGGTTTCTCCTTGCCTGCTCTGCATCAACAAATGAAATACCCATCTTCACCCCTACCTTCTCTTTCTCCGGAACATTAAAAGTTAAGGAGAGCGAAGGTCTCGGTCCTTCCAGAGTGGCGATACCTTCTGCGACATTATTACCTGCATCCCAGATGGAATCAGATGAAAAGCTCTTGTCTGTCTTGATATAAAAATAGACTTTCACTTTGTTCTTGTAGACCTCATAGCCTTCAACGGTGTTGTTATCAATGACATTAAACGAACCTCTCGAAGTTACAGCCATCATCAGGTTCTTCTTTATATTTTTATTCCATGTGATCTTATAGAATGAAGATTTTTCTGCTACTGTAAATTCCAGGTTAATATCCGGATCTTCGAGCCATACCGAATAATAATATGGTGTACATACCTCATAATCATGATCATAATAGCTTTGCCAGGTTTTCTTATCAGTTGATATTTCTCCGGCAGCCGGCATCAGAAGGCCTGCGGTGCCATTGCGATGACCACAGAGAATGAAGGGAAATCCGTTAATCTTCTCTGCCTGGTAATTTCCGGGAAGACGATGAATTCGCATCATACTATTGGGCAGGTTTACCAGCGGAACAGTTGTTTCAAGCAATGGGCTGATGCCTCCGATATTCGGATTTACGAAATCAACAGGGTCTGAACTCTTTTGAGAACATGATGTTAATATCAGGCAAAAAGTCGGAACCAATAAAAAATTATATTTCATTATTTAGTGTTTATAGTGACTTAAAACAAGTATATAAACAATAATGTGAAAAAACAATTATTTAACTCAAGTTGAAGATTTTTATTTGATAAGTGTGAGTCGGATTTAATTTATAAACAAACTCCCGATCTGATAAACCGTAAATGACAGCATCCATGCTATTCCGGTTGTATAAAAGACTGTGAATGCAGCCCATTTCCAGCTGCCCGATTCTCTACTTATGGCTGCAACCACTCCGATACACGGGAAGTATGTAAGAATGAATAACATAAACGAGAATGCTATCAGCGGGGTGAATATTGTCCTGCCGGCAGAATCCTGCTGAGTCTGTATCTTTTCAACCAGAGATGTTTTTCCGGAGTCATTACCGGACTGAAAAATAACTCCTAACGTACTAACTACAACCTCCTTAGCCGCCAAACCTGAAAGTATACTGACACTAAGGCGCCAGTCAAAACCGAGCGGTTTCATAACAGGTTCGATTGAACGTCCGATTATTCCCATAAAAGATTTGCTCTGCTTCTCGCTGTTTTGCTCCAGTATCAGTCTGTTTACCGATTCATCTTTCTCATTATTGGTTAACTGTGATTTTTCAACCTTTGCGATTTCCCCCGTATAATCCCTGGAATAGGTAACTGTCCGCGGAAAATTACTTAATATCCATACTATTACAGATGCCAGAAGAATTACTCCGCCTATTTTTCTAAGGTACAATCCTGTTCTGAACCATACATGTTTAAAGATACTTCTTACTGTGGGAACCCTGTAGGGAGGAAGTTCCATTACGAATGGTATCTCTTCCGATTTGAAAAATACGCGTTTCAACAGTAAAGCTGATAATATCGCAAATAATACCCCCAGCAGATAAAGGAGAAACAGAACTGAACCCTGATTTTTTGCAAAAAATGCACTTATAAACAGTATATAGACTGGCAATCTTGCGCTGCAAGACATGAATGGTGTTATGAGCATAGTAATCAAACGATCCCTGCGGCTCTCAATAATCCTGGTTGCCATAATTGCCGGCACATTACATCCAAATCCCATGAATAGCGGAATAAATGATTTCCCATGCAGCCCGATCTTATGCATCATCTTATCCATGATAAATACAGCCCTGGCCATATATCCGGTATCTTCCATGAATGAAATAAACAAAAACAGAATAATAATATTGGGAAGGAAGACAATCACCCCGCCAACCCCTCCAATGATACCTTCAACAAGAAAATCTCTGAAAATTCCGGATGGTAAAATATTTGAGATCAATTCAGAAAGTTTTCCTGTACCCTGCTCCATCCAATATTTCGGATAGCCTCCCAGTTTAAAGGTTGTGAAAAATGTGAGCCACATAAAAAAAACAAAGATCGGGATGCCCAGATATTTATTTGTCAGATAGTTATCAATGATTTTCGTTTTTTGTAACCTTTCAACTTTGCTGATTTTCAGAGTCTCTTTCAATGCTCCTGAAATGAAGCCGTACCGAAGATCGGTAATAACTGTTTCGACCGGATCAAAAAATAACTTTTCAAGCTTAAGGTACTCCTTTTTTGCTGTCTGAATTATTTCCGTGGAGTTAATGCAACGAGTGATACTCTTTGAAAATTCCTTATCATTTTCCAGCAACTCGATGGCAAGATATCGTGCCGAAATGATGTTTGTGAAAGCCCTGTTCTCTTCAATCTTTATTTTTGATTGTATCGCGCAAATGGAATTTTCAATTTCGAGGCCGTAGTTGATATGAATATGACGCACAACAGGCTCCCTGTTCTCATAAACCTCAATTATCTTATCAAAGAGATTTTTTATTCCTTTTCCTTTCGAACTTACAGTAGGGATTACAGGCACCCCTAATAATTTACCAAGAGAATTATAATCCAGAATATCTCCTTTCTTCTCAAGCTCATCAAACATGTTCAGGGCAATTACTATCTGAACACCCATATCAATCAACTGGGTTGTCAGATACAGATTCCTCTCGAGGTTTGAAGCATCGACTATATTAACAACAATATCAGGCTTATTATCGAAAATATAATTCCTTAGGTATATCTCTTCCGGTGAATAGCTTTTTATTGAATATGTTCCGGGCAGATCGACAATTGAAAAGTTATAACCCGATTGCTTATAGCTGGCCTCTCTTGAATCGACAGTCACCCCGGCATAGTTGCCAACTTTTTCCTTTGAACCTGATGCAAAGTTAAAGAGTGTTGTCTTTCCCGAGTTGGGGTTACCGACCAGTGCGATCTGTATATGTTTGGTTTTATCTAACCAGGAACTGTTTTCATTTTCACTTATAAGTACACCATTAGAGGATTGGAATTCCTGAGATATACTGCCACGGTCTACTTCTATAAGCTTTGCTTCACTGTTCCTTAGCGAAATATGATACCCCATGATCTTATATTCTATGGGATCACGGAGAGGTGCTTTTTTAATAACCGATACTTTTCCCCCGACAACAAACCCCATCTCTGATAGCCGTTGTCTGAACTGGCCTCTCCCTTTGATCTTCAGAATTATCCCCTCTTCTCCCTCATTGAGATCATATAGTGTTGTCATTTATGATACAAAAGCTAATAAGCAAATTTAAACTATGCTTAAATCTATAACTATAAAAAAGAGGTTTTGTTCAAAAACAGTCGAC
>JBAWXY010000119.1:0-8301 GCA_037143835.1 Bacteroidota bacterium | reverse complement strand
CGGCTTTCCCTGCCCTAAATTCCATGGTATTATTACTTTTGTTCTGCATCTGTTAGGTGAGTGTTAAATTTTGTTCTAACACACTAAATATAAGCATTTTATCCGACAGATGCATCTTTTAATTTAGAAATTTAGGATTAATATAATTACCTTGTTCTTTGTTGTTTAGGTTACATATGGAGTAGAAGTTAACGCAGGATATCTTCAACAATGGATGAGCATTGGGGACACATGCTTTTTATCTCAGGGAGGGAATGTTCATATATTTTATTACAGGAATTTATTTCGGGATCAAAATGTCCTCAAGCCAAGAAAGATTGGCTTGGACATACAGTGTCTAAAGATTTATTACACTGGCATAGACAAGTTTTGATCTTACCTCCCAGATCAAGGGTACATGACGATTTGTAGCCCTAGGTCGAATGTACAGTTGCTCATTGCAGTAAATTTTTGCTTTATTCTATAATGCGAAACAAAATGGACAATGCGCGTGGAAAGCGGATAGGTTTAGCCACAAGTAATGATAACTAGGCATGAGGAACATGGGGACTTAAAAATGGGATATATTATGACGTTCTCACAGCTGGAGCATCAAATAGCACAGTGTACACAAAAGACGAAATTTCAAGGATTGATATTCCTAAAGTAAAAGTAGTGGACACAGTAGGTGTCGGTGATGCTTTTACAGGAGCCTTTGCATCTGCTCTTATCGCTGGGAAACCAATAAAAGAGGCACATCAATTTTCTATTAAAAAAGCTGCATTTATTTGTACACAAGAAGGAGCTTGGCCTATCAATTAAATTTTAAAGAGGTAATCTTATAAAAAATAAATTAAATGAGAATCATTAAAATCTTTATGGCAGTTTTTTTAATAGTACTTGCCTATGCTTGTACGCATTCAAACCGAACCAAAAACGAATCAACAACTCACGATTTGTCAATTACAATTTCTAAGAAGTATTTGAATTTGCCTGTGTCCCAAGAAGTAGATCAGGCAAAAATGAGTTTTGTCGTTGATGGAAAGCCTGAGATGGACTTTGTGATCCGGCTGGCACAATCCAAACCCGACTATTGGGTATTTTATGATGTTACGCCTTTTAAGGATAAGGTGCTTAAAATCAGTTATGCTGGCAAACAGGGAGGATTAGACAAAATATATCAGGATGATGTTATTAACGGGCAGGATAGTTTATATAAGGAGAGCAATCGCCCACAGATTCATTTTAGTTCCAAGCGTGGTTGCAACTAACCCGGGGTAATTATGCCGACTGCATACTCTACGGACGTGGTTCCGGTGGTAACCCTTCAAATTACGAGAAAATCAGGGACATAACCCGATTTACGGAGATTATCGGTGTAATTGAAAAATCTACAGTCTTGTCGGATACAAAAAAGAATAACTTTTTAGGTGAAGCCAGGTTCCTCAGGGGGATGATGATGTACTATCTTCTTCACATCTACGGTCCTGTTCCCGTTATTCTTGATCCTGCTTTAGTTGGGAATGTGGATGCTGAAAAGAATCTGGAACGTCCGACTTTGACTCAGTTTACTGAATGGATCACCACTGACCTGCAATATGGTGTTGACAATATGGTGGCTACAACTACTTCAAAAGGTCGTTATACAGTCAATTATGCACGTTTTTGCCTGATGAGACATTGCCTGAACGAAGGCTCATATATGGCAGGTTATTATGACAAAGCAATTGCACTTTACACTGATCTGAAAGCTGGTGTTTATGGATTATATACAACAGGGACTAATCCTTACGCTGACCAGTTTAAGATTGCCAATAAATTTAACAAAGAGGTTGTCATGGCTGTTTCATGCAGTAAGACCGGTGATGGTTCAGGTAAAAACGGCAACTTTAACCCCACTTCATGGTATGTTGTACCCAATAACGTGTCCAAATATGCAGATTTGGCAAATACTATCCCGACACCCTTTGTAAATCAGGGTGGCGGCTGGGGCCAGTGTTTCAATGTTGCCCCTACTTACTGGGATACCTATGAAAGTGGTGATGCACGCAGGAATGTTATACTTACTTCCTACGTCAGGAATAATACTGCCAGAACAGTTTATACTAGAGCTGATATTGGTGTTGCCTGGTCAGGTTTTATTCTCAATAAGTACCCTATTGAAACTACCGACGCTTTCCAGAGTACAGATATTCCGCTTGCCAGATGGGCAGATGTGCTTCTGATGTATGCCGAAGCAGTTGCAAGAAAGAATAATGCAGTTCCTGCCGGGGAAGCTCTGCAGAATGTAAACGATGTAAGAGCCCGTGCAGGACTTGCTCCTCTGAGCGGTGCTGCTGTTGTAAATTATGCTGGTTTTATGAGTGCTCTCTTAGCAGAACGCGGACATGAGTTTCTATATGAAGGTGGCCGGAAAATTGATCTTATCCGTTTCAACATGTATAGGCGTAATTGTGTAGCTATCAAAGGAATAGCTCCGTCACATCAGTATATGCCACTTCCTAACTATGCTGTAGAAGAAGCTACGAGATATGGCAAAACTCTTGTACAAACTTTCGAAAGACCAGGATGGGCTTCAGATATTTAGCAGAAGCCTTTAAAATAGAAATTAACTACCTCGTAATTCATTTGTGAGGCAGTTAAATTAAAATAATAAATTTATGGGCTGATGCAATATTAATTGTCATCAGCCCATATTATATATTCTGAAATAGAATCCCGATGATTTAGAACAAACCTGATTAATTCGGTAGGAATGACAGTGAAAATTATCAAATCGGTTTTATAACAGCAGGAGATTATCCTAATCAGGAAATTATTGAAAGTGCCAGGCAAGTTGGGCTTAACATGTATAAAGAACGTTATGGAAACACAAAGTAAGACAAAAATCGTTTTGTTGCTGATAGCAGCATTTATAATCTGTTCACCTGTTTTCTCGCAGAAGAATACTGATCCGGTTAAGGTCGATAAAAACGGGAGAATGATATGGAAAAATAATGGTCAGGAAGCCTACTTCTGGGGAGTAAACTATACAACTCCTTTTGCACATGCTTTCCGGCAGATAGCAAAACTGGGTGAAGACCGGGAGAAAGTAATTGACATTGATACTTATCATTTGTCACGTCTCGGTACAAACGCTTATAGAATACACGTTTGGGATTGTGAAATAAGTGACAGTATTGGCAACTTACTGGAGAATGAACACCTGAAACTTCTGGATTACCTGATTTATCGTTTCCAGCAGAGAGGCGTTTATATCTTTCTGACTCCAATCGCTTACTGGGGTAATGGCTATCCCGAGCCTAACGAGAAGCTTCCCGGATTCTCAGGTAAGTATACAAAAGGTAATGTGTACATTTTACCGGAAGCAATTGCTGCCCAGGAAAGATACCTGAAACAATTTGTAAATCATGTCAATCAGTATACAGGCAAAGCATATAAAAATGATCCTATGATCATTGGTTTCGAAGTTTGTAATGAGCCGGGTCATTCTAAACCGGCAGAAACCACGGAGTTTGTTAAGAAAATGATAAGTGCAATCAAATCAACAGGATGCGCAAAACCTGTTTTCTATAACGTTACCCAGAGCATTGGTCTGCTTCAGGATTTTATTAAAGGAGGTACTGACGGCGTCACATTCCAGTGGTATCCAACAGGACTGGTCGCAGGCCGTGAAGTACAGGGCAATTATCTTCCACATGTTGATATCTATGACATGCCTTTCAAAAATGAGAAGTATTTTTTGCCACAGGCCAGGTTAGTGTATGAATTTGATGCTGCCGATATAGGAAGGTCGTATATGTATCCACCTATTGCTCTTTCATATAAAGAGGCTGGTATGCAGTGGGTTACAATGTTCACTTACGATCCGATCACACTGGCTCCAAGTAACACTGAATACCAGACGCACTTTCTGAATATGGCATATGCTCCTCAAAAAGCTATAGGATTTAAGATTGCAAGTGAGTTGTTCAGAAACCCTCAGTACAAACGCGACAGAGTAAATGAGAAAAAGCCATTTGACATGAATGGTTTAAAAATCAGCTACACTGAAGATCTTTCGGAACTTGCGACCAGTGAATTGTTTTTCCATACGAACAACACCTCCACAAACCCCCCAAACCCAACAACCCTCAAATCAATTGCAGGTTATGGAACTTCACCAATAATATCATATAAGGGATATGGAGCTTATTTCCTTGACAAGATCAGTGAAGGTGTCTGGAGAATGGAGATGATGCCGGATGCCATATGGGTTCGTGATCCCTTCTCAAGAGCCACTCCCAGGATAGAAAATGTGGTTATAAAATGGAATAAATCTGAAATGGGAGTGAATTTACCCGATCTTGGCAAGAGTTTTATTGTCACAGGAGTGAATGAGGGTAATAACTATTCTGCAGCAGCTAAGGAAGGCAGGTTTGCAATCACACCCGGAGCTTTCATTCTTTCAACTAAGCAGGTAACAGAAGATATCAGAAAAGCAAAAATCGGCGTAATTACTGCCAATGAATTTTATGCTCCAAAAGAGACAAATAAGAATTTCTACTTTTTGCAAAATGGTCCTGCTCAGGTTTCAGAAGGACAGCCCGTAGATGTTACTGTAAGAATAGTATCTCCTGCTACTCCGGTTAAGAATCTGGTGTTACAACCATCCGGTGGCGGACAAAGAGGCTTTGGTGGTTTCAGACCTGTCAGGATCAATATGGAAAGAGTGGATGAATATCTCTACAAAGCAACAATTCCTGATTCGGTTGTAAGAGCCGGAATACTGAACTATACTATAATCGCTGAATCAACTTCCGGTAAGATTACGGTTTATCCGGGTGGTGTTGAAGGTCCGACCTCAAGCTGGGGATATTATAATCCGGATTCATATTCTGTTAAGGTGTTGCCGGCAATGAGTGAAATCCAATTGTTCAATGCTGAAACATCCGGACAGTCCCTGACTTTTTCAGGGAATGCAAGATTGAGAAGCAGTCTGGTACTTTCCGGAGTGACCGGGGAATCCATATTGAAATTTTCTCCCGGCAGAACTGATAATGCCCAGGGTAGACCGAATAATTCCGGTTTGATTTACACAATGCAGAATTATATTGGAAATATCACAAGTGGAATTTCCAGATATGCAGATAAATACAAGCTGATACAAGTTAATGGCAAGGCTGCTGGCAAGCCTGTAAAGATTGAAGTGACATTGATTAATAAAGATGGTAATGCCTATTCAGCAAAAGCGTCCCTGTCAGCCGATCAAAATTTTCAGGCCATTAATCTGAAAGATCTTACCGAAGGCAGAATGCTTCTTCTTCCACGTCCATATCCGGGATTCCTTCCTTTCTGGTACACAGCTAAAACGACAAAACCTTTCTCACTTTCGGAGATAGAAAGAATTCAATTTCTGGTTCCGGTGGAGGGGAATGAAGATGTAACTGGTTTTGAATTGACATCGATCACTTTGAAATAACTGACTATTGGTAATAAACCAATATTTTATCCAATATAACTGATATAAACGATTGGTGACTTCTTAGCTTGTCCCTAAAAAAGAAAATTATGCAATGGAAACAAATAAATTAAAAATAGTATTTCTGCTGTTTGCTGTTGCTTTAATCAACTCTACAGCTTATTCACAAAAGAATTCCGATCCTGTTAAAATTGATAAAAACGGGAGGATGTTGTGGAAGAGTAATAATCAGGAAGCTTTTTTCTGGGGAGTCAATTACTCAACTCCTTTTGCTCATGGATTCAGACAAATGGGACGATTGGGGGCAGATATAGAGAAAAATATTGACATTGATACTTACCATTTGTCGAGACTCGGTACCACAGCCTATCGTATTCACATCTGGGCTTGTCAAATAAGTGACACTCTGGGTAATTTACTGGATAATGAACACCTGAAACTCTTAGATTATCTGATATACAGGTTGCAGCAGAGAAGTGTATATACTTTTTTGACTCCGATCCGCTACGGAGGGCCAGGCTATCCGGAACCTGATGAAAAAACCACAGGCTTTGCTGATAAATATGCAAAGAGTAATATGTACCTTATTCCTGAAGCTATTGCGGCTCAGGAACGGTACTTAAAACAATTTGTAAATCATGTCAATCCATACACCGGGAAAGCATATAAAAATGATCCGATGATAATGGGTTTTGAAATTTGTAATGAACCTGCCCATTCCAAACCTGCTGAAACAACTGCATTTGTCAAAAGAATGATAAATGCAGTAAAATCAACCGGATGTACTAAACCGGTTTTCTATAATGTAACTCAAAATATCAGTCTGCTTGAAGATTTCATTAAAGGAGGTACCGACGGGGTGACATTCCAGTGGTATCCATCAGGTCTGGTTGCCAATCATGAGGTACTTGGGAATTTCCTTCCTCATGTTGACAACTACTATATGCCTTTTAAAAATGAAAAATATTTTCTATCACAGGCCAGGTTAGTTTATGAATTTGATGCTGCCGATGTCGGAAGGTCATATTTATATCCGCCTATAGCTCTTTCATATAAAGAGGCTAGGATGCAGTGGGTTACAATGTTTGCTTATGATCCCGTTGCACTGGCTCCAAGCAACACTGAATATCAGACCCACTTTCTGAACCTGGTTTATTCACCACAAAAAGCAATCGGTTTTAAGATTGCCGGCGAACTGTTCAAAAATCCTCAGTGTAAAAGAGACAGGGAAAATGAGAAAAAACCATTTGATGTTAAAGGTTTAAAGATCAGCTATAAAGATGATATTTCCGAACTGGCGACGAATGAACTTTTCTTTTACACCAACAGCACTTCCACAAATCCGCCAAACGCATCGGCACTCAAGTCAATTGCCGGTTACGGAACATCCCCGGTAATTTCATATAAAGGATATGGTGCGTACCTGTTAGACAAGATTAGCGATGGTGTCTGGAGGCTGGAAGTAATGCCTGATGCCATCTGGGTCCGCGATCCTTTCTCAAAAGCCACTCCAAGAATTGAAAATGTGGTCATTAAATGGATTAAATATGAGATGGGTATCAATTTGCCAGACCTTGGCAAGAGCTTCTCAGTCACAGGAGTAAACGAAGGAAATAATTATTCTGCAACAGCTAAAGAGGGCCGGTTTGAAATAACGCCGGGAGCTTACATCCTTTCAACTAAACCTATATCAGAAGATATCAAAAAAGCAAAAATCGGGGTGATCACTGCCAATGAGTTCTTTGCTCCAAAGGAGACTAATAAGAATTTTTATTTTTTACCAGGTGCTCCTGAACAGGTTTCTGAGGGTCAGCCGGTTGAAGTTAAAGTAAGGATTGTCTCTCCTGTGACACCCATTAAGAAGCTGGTACTTCAACCTTTCATTTTTGGTTATAGAGGACAGATTATATCGAGCTACAGGCCGATTACGTTTGAGAAAACAGATGAATATCAATATAAAGCAACTATTCCTGATACACTGGTAAAGCCAGGTATTCTTACCTATAATATAATTGCAGAATCAGTTACAGGGAAACTTACTGTCTATCCCGGTGGTATCGAAGGATCAACTACCGGTTGGGAATATTTCAATCCCGATGCATATTCGGTAAGGGTTCTGCCGGCAGCAGATGAAATGCAATTGGTAAATCCTGAAATATCTACCCAACTCGTTACTTTCTTTGGTAACCCCAGACTTGGAAGCAGCCTGGTGCCTTCCGGAATTAAAGGTCTCTCCACCTTGAAGTTTTCTCCGGCAACCGGTGATAACGTACAGGGCAGACCGAACAATTCCGGCATGGCTTATGTAATGCAAAATTTCATTTGAGATATAATAAATGGGATTACCAGGAATACATCCAATTATACTCAGATAGTGGTTTATGGTAAGGCAACCGGCAAGTCTTTAAAAATTGAGGTTTCTATGATTAACAGGGACGGTAATGCCTACACAGCCAGGACATCTCTTTCAACCGATAAAAATTTCCAGGTCATAAACCTTAAAGATCTTACAGAAGGCAATCTCTTCCTTCTTCCGCGTCCATACCCAGTTTTCCTTCCTTACTGGTACACTGCAAAGTTTAAGAAACCTTTCTCTCTTTCAGAGATAGAAAGAATACAACTTTTAGTTCCGGTGGAAGGCAATGAGGAATTGCAGGGCTTTGAATTGACATCAATCACTTTGAAGTAACTTTGCTTTTACATGAAAGATCCGGTTTTAATAAGTCCGGGCTATTCAAACACCGTGAAATTTCGATTTGTTGATCGGAACCAATAAGTTAAAAGAACAAAACAGATAAATTTTTAAGGTTTAATTTAAAATACTGAATATGAATCTCAGAAATGCTTTTAAAATTGTTTTT
>JBAWXY010000118.1:0-8356 GCA_037143835.1 Bacteroidota bacterium | reverse complement strand
CCTTACCGGTGATTATTTTCTTTCAAAAATGAGCTATCCGGGAGGATTTTCCGGATATCTGGGGGGATTTCTGACACAGTTTTACTATTTATCATTAGTTGGTCCGCTGATTCTTACATTATTGATATTTGCAATTCAGCAGTTAACAAAGCATATTCTTTTCACAATTAACCAGAATAGATCATTTTTTCCGCTCAGCTTTTTGCCAGCATTGAATGCTGCGATGATTATGTGTGATGAATTCTATCCCCTCTCAGCAATCTTCGGCTTTATAATTGCTTTGCTTTCCGGATTGTTGTACATCAATGTAAAAACTGATAAGTATCGTTTTATTTCAGGTCTTATCCTGATTCCTTTAACTTATTGGCTTGCAGGGGGATCGTACCTGATGTTTTTTTCAATGATACTGGTTTTTGAGTTTATCACTTTTCTTAGATCCCGGAAAGAGATGCATGATAGAAAAACCAAAGAGAGGAATATTAAACCTTCATATAATCTTCAAGCCTGGTATTTTATAATATATCTGGTTCTTGCAGCAGGGATTCCCTTGATTGTAAAACAGTATCTTATACTTCAGCCCATCATGCTGACCTATATGAGCGAGATTTATTATAATCTTCGTATAACAATTCCGGTCGCCATTCCTGTTTTATTTCTTCTGCTGCCTTTTTTAATGGTTTTGATCTTTCTGCTTCCGGCAACAGAAAAACACTACAGAGTTGCTTTATTTGCCCAGATTGGATTTTTTTTAGTAGCTGCCTGTCTTGGTTTCAGAGTCTGGGCAAATTTAGGTGCCGAAGAGATAATGACTTATGATTATATTGTGAGGAATGAACGGTGGAATGAAGTCATAAAATTTGCTGAGAAAAATCCTCCGCGGAATAATCTGTCACTGGCAATGCTAAACCTATCTCTCGCCAAAACGGGACAATTAGGTAACAAAATGTTCAATTTTAATCAGCATGGTGTAGGTGGACTTTTTGTTCCTTTTGTAAGGGAATATGTTGCACCACTTATGGGGAATGAGATATTCTATCATCTGGGGCTGATTAATGCTTCCCAGGAATATGCATTTGAAGGCATGGAAACTATTCCGAGTCTGAATAAGTCTGCCAGGGCAATTAAAAGACTGGCAGAGACCAACCTGATAAATGGAAACTATAAAGTCTCTGAGAAATACCTTAAGCTGCTGGGAAAGACTATGTTTTACAGAAATTGGGCTAAAGAGACAATGAAATATCTTTATAATGATGATTTGATAAACAACCATCCGGATTGGGGAGAAAAACGGAAAATAATGGTTAAAGAAGATTTCTTTTTCAAAGTTCAGAACATTGAAAGTACTTTGAACATGATGTTGAAGGAAAATCCTCAGAATAAAATAACCTTTGAATATCTTATGGCTTTTTATATGATCAATAAAGACCTCCGCAACTTTATGAATTGTATCCCCATGATGGAGAAGATGAATTATAAGGAGATCCCGATTTCATACCAGGAAGCAATAATGTATATTATCGGATTAAATACTAAAAATCCGATGGCTAATACTCCTTCGTATATAAGTGAAAATACAAAAAACAGGATGAAGACTTACGCCGACATCTATACAGCATATCCCAATTCAAGGGATAGGTTAAAAAAGGATTTTTCGGGGACATATTGGTATTATCTCCATTTTGCTGAAATTGAGAATATTACCAAAGAAAAGTAAAGTATCTTGAAAAACTGAATTACCATGAATCAGAAATATTTTCTAATATTATTGACTTCAGTTCTGTTGATCGGTTCCTGTTCAGGACCAGTTTCAAAATTTACAGAAACAGGGAGATTCCCAGCTATTTTCCCAGATTATAAAGAAGTTGTTATCCCTGTAAATATTGCTCCACTGAATTTCAGCTTTACTGAGCAGTCAGAAAAAATTCATGTCATTATTGAAGGGAAAAACGGAAAAATTGAAGTTGACGGGAAGAACAAAATCGATATTCCATTGAAAAAATGGCATGAACTTCTTAAAAAGAATTCCGGCAACAGCCTCAGTATTACTGTTTTTTTGCGTCAGAACAATCAGTGGAATAGATATTTACCTTTTAGCATTCATATTAAAAATGATCCGGTCGATCCGTGGTTGGTTTACCGTCTGATCGCCCCCGGCTATGAATCATGGAGTGAAATGGGCATCTATCAGCGTAATGTAACCAGTTTCGCTGAAGAGCCCATTATCGATAACCGTCTTTTACCGGGCAATTGCATGAACTGCCATTCATTCAACACATACAATCCGGAGCAGATGGTTTTCCACCTTAGAGGCAATATCAGTGCTACCATGCTTGTTAAGGATGGGGAAGCGCTGAAACTTAATACAAAAACCAAAGAGACAATTTCAAATTGTGTATATCCTTACTGGCATCCCTCAGGAAAGTATATCGCGTTTTCGGTGAATAATATTTCTCAGGTTTTTCATTCCCGGAAAGATAAACGGATAGAGGTCATTGATTCAAAATCCGATCTGGTTGTTTACGATATTAAAAATAATAAGCTGATAACCAGTAAACATATTTCATCGGAGGAGAGTTTCGAAACATTTCCGGCCTTTTCGCCCGACGGAAAAAGTTTAATTTTCTGCAGTGCTGAAAAAAAAATCCTGCCGGATGATTATGATAAAATAAAATACAGTTTATGCAAAATTTCCTTTGATGCTTCATCTGGCGCCTTTGGTAACCAGATAGATACACTGGTCAGTTCATTTCTTACCGGAAAAAGTGTTTCGTTCCCAAGGATCTCGCCCGATGGTAAATACCTGATCTTTACGATGTCGGATTATGGGAATTTCTCGATATGGCACAAAGAAGCTGACCTGTATCAACTCGATTTAAGCAACGGTGTTTTCAGGGCGATTGATACTATCAACAGCGATGATACTGAGAGTTATCATTCATGGTCATCAGATTCACACTGGTTAGTTTTCAGCAGCCGCAGGATTGACGGGCTTTACACGCGTCTTTACATCGCTTATGCAGATGAAAGCGGGAATTTCAGCAAGCCATTCCTGTTGCCGCAAAAAGATCCTGGTTATTATGATAAGTCACTTAGATCATTTAATGTGCCGGAGTTTGTTACCGGCAAGGTCAGATCAAATGGTCGGACAATGCTGAAGGCTATTGGTTCATCAGCCAAAAATGTTACTTTTGAGATGAAAGATTAATATTTTATGTTGAAAAAATATTTAATATTCCTGCCGGAGGTCCAGGAAAATGTTGAGGAGGAATGGAGGCAGTGCCTGAAACAAGTCAGGGATATCCATGTTGCTGGTTACAAACTGATAAAACTTAATATTTTTGCCGATATTCCTGACTACGAAGCATATATTAAGGTTAGTCAGGAAATTGGAAAAACCATCCTTGATACTTTCGGTGATCAATGTCCGGCTGTTAATGTTACAGTTCATCCTCCTGAAAAGCCATGGAAAGTGGCAGTCGAAGCAGGTTATTTGAACACTGATTCTTCAGAAGTCATCAGTAAAGTTTGGAATTCAATACCTTACATAGTCAGCAAATCGGATTCAGGGAAAGAGGTATGGGCCGGAAGTCTCGGCGCTGGTCTTTTTCCTGCTGATACCAGAAGAGCAGCCAGTGCGGCATTCGACCAGATGAGAGATATTCTTGATGCCGAGCATATGTCGTTTAACCATCTGGTACGTCAATGGAATTACATAGGGAATATACTGGAGGTTAAAAATGGAATTCAGAATTATCAGATATTCAATGAGGTACGAAGCGAAAATTATCATAAATACAGAAGTGTCCCCGGCTACCCTGCAGCAACGGGAGTAGGGATGAAACATGGTGGCGTCAAACTCGATTTTTGTGCTGTTGAAGCTGAAAAGTCCATAAAAATTATAGCTATTGATAATCCCGATCAGATTAAGCCCTATGAATACGGGCAACAGGTTTTAAAGGGTGTACACCCTCCCCAATTTGAACGGGCTGTTCTGATAACTAATAACAGGAATTCAACTTTGTTTGTCTCAGGTACCGCTTCAATCCTTGGGCAGGAAACAATTGGAATTGAAGATGTTGATAAACAAACTGTTGTGACTATTGAAAATATTAACAAACTGTATAACTCAAGTAGGATCAGGCAATTGACTGGTAATACAGAAACAGATGCCGGGAGATTGGCTCTACTGAGGGTTTATATTAAAAATCAGAGTGATTTCGTAAAAGTAAAATCGATTTGTCAGGAACATTTTCCAGGAGTTCTGGCTCTATACATCGAAGCTGATATTTGTCGTGATAATCTATTGGTTGAAATTGAAGCAGAATTCTCAAATTTTTTTTAAATGGCAAAACTACTAATATTAACTACAGTTTTTCTCCTTTTTTCCTCATCGGTAGAAAAAACCTGGGAGAAAACAAATAGCGGAGTTGTAATAAACCTTAAAGGTGAAGCGGGAAAAGCCGCCAGACTTTTAAAGATTGAGGTGATCAACGATCATATTATTCGTGTTGTAGCTACTCCAGCCGAAAGTTTTTCGGAACAAAAAAGCCTTTCTGTAATTGACCGGCCGGAATCAAAAACTGCATTTGTTATTGCAGCAAATAAAAAGAGCCTGGTCCTTTCGACTTCAAAAATTAAAGCTAAAATTTCATTAACTACAGGTCAGGTAGTGTTCTGTGATAAAGATAACAATGTGATCCTCAAAGAATCTGCAGATGAAGGGAAGTCATTTACCCCGGTTACAGTGGAAGGTACAACTGGTTACGCTATGAGACAGGTGTTTGAATCGCCTGAAAATGAGGCTTTTTACGGTCTGGGACAACATCAGTCAGATGAATTTAACTATAAAGGGTTAAATGAAGTTCTTTATCAATATAACACGAAAGTTTCAGTTCCGTTTATCGTTTCGAACAGGAATTACGGAATTTTGTGGGACAATTACTCAATGACCCGGTTTGGTGATCCGCGTGATTATTCAAACATCAATCTTTTCAGATTATATGATAGTAAAGGCGAAGAGGGTGGTTTGACGGCAACTTATTATAACTTATCAGATACAACCAAAATTTTCGTGCAGCGAAAAGAATCATCAATCGATTATGAAAACCTGACAACTATAAAGAATTTTCCAAAAAACGCTCCTCTTGGCAGATCAAAAGTTGTATGGAGTGGCAAAATTGAACCAAAAGAGAAAGGATTATTCCATTTCAAATTATACTATGCAGGTTATGTGAAACTGTTTATTAATGACGAGCTTGTTGTACCGGAAAGATGGAGGACTGCCTGGAATCCAAATACATACAAGTTCAGTAAAAGTATGGAACATGGTAAACTCTATTCAATAAGGATAGAGTGGAAGCCTGACGGTGGTACTTCATATCTCGGACTTAAAGCGCTGAGCCCGGTAAGTCCTGAAAAACAAGGTGAATTATCCTTAACATCTGAGATGGGCGACCAGATAGATTATTATTTTATTTACGGGAATAACATTGACAGTGTAATAAGCGGATATCGTGAAATCACGGGTAAAGCCCGGATTATGCCTAAATGGGCAATGGGTTACTGGCAAAGCCGCGAACGCTATAAATCTCAGGGTGAACTGATTGATGTCGTAAAAGAGTACCGCAAACGCAATATTCCTCTCGATAATATTGTCCTAGATTGGTCATACTGGCCTGTTCAGTCATGGGGATCGCATGAGTTTGATCCGAAGTTTTTCCCCGATCCTGTAGGAATGGTCGATGAAGTTCATAAGCTGAACGCAAAGATCATGATCTCTGTCTGGCCCAAATTCTATATCACAACAGATCATTATATGGAGTTTGACAATAAGGGTTGGATGTACAGGCAAGCTGTTAAGGACAGTATAAGAGACTGGATAGGAAGAGGTTTTATCGGATCTTTTTACGATGCATATAGTAAGGAAGCAAGAGATCTATTCTGGGAGCAGATAAGGGAACATCTTTATACAAAAGGATTTGATGCCTGGTGGATGGATGCATCTGAGCCTGATATTCTTTCAAATGCCAGCATTGAGTACCGCAAATTACTCACCACTCCAACAGCAATGGGCCCTTCAACCAAATACTTCAACACCTATGCGCTAATGAATGCAATGGCTATTTATGACGGTCAGCGCAGTGTGGATCCTGATAAACGTGTTTTCCTCCTTACCCGTTCAGGCTTTTCCGGTTTGCAGAGATATTCAACTGCCACATGGAGTGGCGATATCGGTACACGGTGGGAGGATATGAAAGCTCAGATACCTGCAGGATTGAACTTCGCTATTTCAGGTATACCTTATTGGACAATGGACATTGGCGGTTTTTGTGTTGAGAACAGATATGTAAGAGCCAAAGAAGGATCGGAAGATCTGGAAGAATGGAGAGAACTGAATGCACGCTGGTATCAGTTCGGATCGTTCTGCCCCCTCTTCCGGAGTCATGGTCAGTTCCCGCTGCGCGAAGTTTATAACATTTCACCCGAAACTCATCCAGCTTATAAAAGCATGGTTTACTACGACAAATTGCGTTATCGGCTTATGCCATACATCTATTCATTGGCCGGGATGACGTACTTTAACGACTATACAATTATGCGGCCACTTATAATGGATTTTAACGGTGATTCCAAAGTGAACAATATCGGTGACCAGTATATGTTCGGTCCCTCATTGATGGCTGCACCGGTTTACAAGTATAAAGCGCGTAACAGGGAGGTTTATTTTCCTGAATCATGCGGCTGGTATGATTTCTATACCGGTAAATTTATTAAAGGTGGACAGAAAATTACTGTCGATGCCCCTTATGAGAGATTGCCATTATTTGTAAGAGAAGGATCAATAATTCCGGTAGGTCCGGAAATTCAGTATACCGATGAAAAACCGGTCGATCCTCTTACTCTCTGGGTTTATACAGGAAAAAATTGTCGGTTTACTCTTTATGAAGATGAAGGGACAAACTATAATTATGAGAAAGGAGCTTATAGCACAATCGGGTTCAGTTTTGATAATGACAAAGGAATCCTGACAATAGGAGACCGGAAAGGAGAATTTACCGGGATGATAAAATCACGCAAAATAAACGTTATCTGGATAACTCCCGGAGTACCGGTTTCTTTTGATCCGGAAACAACTCCGCAAAAATCTGTAACATACGATGGAAGTCAGATAGTTATCCGAATGAAAGATTAACGACTTTTAACTCTTAAATTCAAGTCAAATTGATTTTATAAAGTAACTTTATAATTGATTTCAGATTCTTTAGCAATTCATAACTAATTAATATTCAATATGAAAAATATTCGTGTCCTTGTATCATTAATCTTAGTGGTTTTTATGGTTAGTGTTTCCGGCTATTCTCAGTACACATCACCGAAAGATTCTTTGGGAGGAGCGCCTGTTCCTCAGGAAATAGAAAATCCTGAAATTCTGGGAATCAATAAAGAACCGGCTCATGCTACTCTGATGCCTTATGCAAATCTTAATGAGGCTCTGATTGCTAAAAGACACGCTTCCACTTTTTGTACGAGTCTGAATGGTATGTGGAAATTCAACTGGGCTTCATGGCCCCAGATGCGTCCTGTTGATTTTTATAAACCAACCTTTGATGTAACTTCCTGGAAAGAGATCCCGGTTCCTTCTAACTGGCAGGTGCTTGGTTATGGGACTCCCTATTATCGTAACCTGGGTTATATCATCAGGAAAGATTTCCCTTATGTTATGAGCATGCCTCCGAAAAACTTTACTGCTTATGAGGAACGCAACCCTGTTGGCAGTTATCGTCGTGATTTTGACCTTCCTGGGGACTGGAAAGGGCGTCAGATATTTCTGACATTTGATGGCGTTGATGCCGGATTTTTTCTCTGGATTAACGGAGAGAAAGTAGGGTATAGTGTTAATAGCCGTAACGCTGCCGAGTTTGATATTACAAAGTATGTGAAACCTGGTAAAAACATGGTTGCAGTTGAAGTTTACAGATTTACTTCAGGTACTTACCTCGAAGACCAGGATATGTGGCGCCTTAGTGGCATTTTCCGTAATGTAACCGTCTGGAGCGCTCCGCAACAGCATATTCGCGACTTCTTTGTTAAGACTGATCTTGATGACCAGTACCGCAATGCAACTGTTGAAGTAACTGCAAAGGTGAAAAACTATGGAACCAAAGAAGCAAAATCATACAAGCTTACAGCCACACTTTATGATGGTGTAGATGCTGTAAATGCAGTAAATGCTGTAAATGCCACTGGAGTTGTTCCTACGCTTCAACCCGGTCAGGAGGCTTCTGTTAAACTTAGTTTTCAGGTTACAAATCCTGAAAAATGGACTGCCGAAACGCCGAAATTATATACCACAGTT
>JBAWXY010000117.1:0-8397 GCA_037143835.1 Bacteroidota bacterium | reverse complement strand
GATGCTTTAACGCTTGCAATAATTATACATATTACCTTAAGAGTTACCAGCAAAAAAATTATTGGTATTCCTATAATTATTAAACATAAAGGGATAACAAGAATAATATATAGTAACATAGATAACTGGAAGTTAAGTGAATTTCTTCCGTTCACGTTCACCCAGACCGATTCATCTCTTCTCGACAGCCAGCATATAAGCGGGCCTATAATACCTCCAAAAGGGAAAAA
This sequence comes from Bacteroidota bacterium, assembly GCA_037143835.1. GTDB lineage: Bacteria > Bacteroidota > Bacteroidia > Bacteroidales > VadinHA17 > LD21. The sequence continues at coordinate 8,167 of JBAWXY010000117.1, read as the reverse complement.
GAAACCGGCAAAAGCCGACAGGTGACATAACATTGCCCAGTTTCTTTCTGTTTCTGATAATACTTTGTTCTCTTCCATGACGTTTCAGTATTTATTTAAAAGACGCATCTGTTTTCCCAATGCTGCATCCTTATTATTTTGCAAGCCTTTTCAGATCGGCAGGTAATAAAACCGCAGAAAAAAGCAGTCCAATGGCTATAAAAGTTGCTTTCATGCCTCTAATATTATTGTACAGGTATGTACAAGGGATTTTTATCGTTGAATTTCCGTATATAAACAAACATTTGTTCTTTTTTCTTTTTTCTGGAAAGCTGAATATACTCTTCATAAAGTTCATTATCCTTCATCAGAAGTAATTCAGTATTCTCAATATCATATTCCAGGATCTTACCGCTCTCAAAATCAATTAAATACTGTTTTAATTCGTTACGGGTCATACTTGATTGCCTGTAAGGTGAATAATATGAGTTATAAGGGTTATAAGGGTTATAATAATTACTATATCCGTAAGGTGAATAATAGGGATCATAGTACCCGTAGGGAGAGTTATAATATCGGTTATCATAAGTTGAAATATCCGCAACAAAATGACAGATGCTGCCAACGAAGGTTATTCTGTTGAAATTTTCCTGAACCTGAATGCTCAACACACCGTTACGTGAATAACCCCAGATGGTATTTTTCGCAATTTCCTGCCTCACTCCCATATTGTCATAGAAATAGATTTTATCCATTGCCAGGATTTTTTTAAAGAACTCTCTATCGTTATAATCAATAGAAGTGAGTAACTTCGCCTTAGGTATAGGGCTATTCAGTTTTACCTGTTCAAAATTCAGATAAATACCATCATTGAACCTGAAATCGGGAGTATATTTTACCATTCCTTCTTTCTCCTGTCCGCACAAAGGAAAACGAGGAGTTCCTGATGCAATTAAACTTATTAAAAAAAATATTTTTAATACTCTCTCCATAATAATTAAAGTTTTACCACTTAAGTTCAAATATCGTACCGGAAGGACAAATTTAGCGATTTCCTTCAAAGGATATTAATTTCAGTTAATGATTATTTATTACATATTTTGTTTAAATTTACAAAACTGCAAAATAGTGATTTATGGTTAGTGAAACCGGAAAGTCAAACAACAATAATGGTTTAAATAAGTCTTCAGAGGAATTATTCGATAAAAGAAGAAAGATCGTTGAAACTTATCTGATTATTGGTCTGTTTTGTTTGATAGCAGCCGTCCTTCTTCTCACCTTTGACCAGAAACTTCTTGCAGGATGCCTGATAATTGCAGGTGCGTGTATCGGCATAATTGTTGTCAGAAAAGCTACTGTTCTAAATAATAAAATAAAGGAATCCCTTAATGTTTTTTCTTCTCTGAACGAAAGAAAAGATGATTTCATTACCGATTTCTTCCATAAGATAAGAGAACCCCTGAACAACCTTGTTACTATCGTTGATATGCTTATGGAATCAGGTCTCGAGAAAAAGCAAAAAGAGTTACTTGAGACTTTCATCGCTTCAACGAATAATATGGTTACTACTGTTAATGAATTAACAATGAAGTCGGCCGGTAATTTGAGCTATGAAACCAGGAAGCATATCCGTTTTAACCTGTTATCTACCATTCAAAACACAATCGACCTTTACAATCTTAAGGACAAGACGAATATTGATTTCATCTTAAACAAGAAAGAATTCAGTGATTTTGAATGTTTTGGCGACCCGATAATTCTGATGCAGATCTTTCTTGACCTGTTTACTACAATTGAAAATCAGATTTCTGATAGAGTTACCAAGGTCACAATAAATCTCAAAAAAGAGAAAGAATCAAGAAATGAAAGCTTCATTGGGTTGAGGATACAAACCGATAGAAGTATTGTTCTTATTGATGAAACAGGTATTGAACGCAGTCTGGCAGCCAGGCTGATTTCATCAAGTAAGGGGACCTTTAGTCAGGAGGTTGGAAATAATTATACAATATTGAACATCCTTCTTCCCTTTGCCAATCCTGTTTCCGAGCCAAAGCCGAAAACTGCTTCTCCTATGATCGAGGAGCTAATACAGAAAGATAAAACTCATAAAGAGCTGAAAGACATCAAAATACTTCTTGTTGAAGATAATCTCATAAACCAAAAGATCACACTTCTTACACTCAGTCCCCTGGTTAATAGTATTGATACTGCTTTGAACGGGAAAGAGGCTCTTGATAAGTTTGGGACTACCAACTACGATCTTATCCTGATGGATATCCAGATGCCCGTGATGAACGGACTGGTAGCTTCTGAAAAGATCAGGGCCCTTGAATCCACTACCAATTCGCATATTCCGATAATCGCAATTACAGCAAACGCCATGATTGGAGATAAGGAGGAATGCCTGTCAGCGGGTATCGATGATTATATCAGTAAACCTTTCCAGCCGGCAGTACTCATCGATAAGATTAAAAAAAATATTTAGATTCTGTTACCAGACGATTTCATCTGTTCCATTGCGGCATAATCCCAAGTTTTTTATAGAGGGAGAATTGATGAACGGTCCTATTCCGAGCGATTCCCATTTTTGATCAATTGCTAAAATCGTTTCAATATTGGAGCAAACTATATTCGGCCATTTCCGGGGGAATCTTCCTTTTCTGAAAGCTTTTATTGTTCCATCGATAAAAACGGATGCGGGGGAAATATATTCATGATCGCGTTGCGGATCAGAGTTTCCAAGTACCTGCCAGGCCACCATATACAAGTCACCAGGATCAACTGTATGATCGACTGCCACGATCAGACTGAAAATCCCAGCCGGATCGTTTGTTTTGAACATGTTTTTAACCTTGTCAATCACATCCTGATCCTCAGAGCGGTTAACTGTTATTATCAATATCGGAATATCATCTTTAAAAAGATTCAGATTAGAATTTTTTATGATATCCCTGTCAAAAATGTTGTTTATACTATTAAAAACGGCAGATTTATTGTATTGTCTGAAATTGTTTCTGCCGGTATCTTCTTCAATATGCTTTACAGTTGCGTCAACTCCTGCTTTTCCTCCGAATGAAAAGGAGTCAGAGGAGTGGTCAAGAACATCGAGCGGCCCCCGGCTGAACAACAGATCCTTGCCGAAATCAACATTTGCAAAAACATGCACCAGCAGTTCCTTGTAATTCCTGATATTAATATCGCCACTGACTACAATCAGGTATTTTGTAAACATCATCTGACCTGCTCCGAACAAGGAACTGATAACTTTCATCCCCTGCCCCGGATAGGTTTTTTTGATTTTCACTATTAAAAGGTTGTGGGAGATACCGGCATCAGGCATATGAAAATCTTCAATTTCAGGTTGTATTGTCATTTTAACCGGAGAAAGAAATATTTTTTCTGTAGCCTTTGCAAGCCATGAATCCTCCTGGGGAGGAATGCCGACTATTGTTGCAGGGTAAACTGCTTTTTTTGAGTGAGTTATACAGGTAACATGAAATTTAGGGTACCAGTCAGCAAGAGAATAGAATCCGGTATGATCACCAAACGGGCCCTCCCATACAGGCTCCTCTGCAGGATCGACATAGCCTTCCAAAATAATGTCGGCATCACATGGCACATAAAGTTCGTTGGTGAGACACTTTACCATTCTGACCTTTTTCTTTCTCAGGAAGCCTGCCAGAATGTATTCATTGATATTTTCAGGCAGTGGAGCTGTTGCAGAATATGTATAAACCGGATCTCCTCCCAAAGCTACTGAGACCGGCATTTTTTTATTGGTTTTTTTCCAGGCTTCAAAATGGTTCGCACCAGTTTTATGACGCTGCCAATGCATGGCAGTTGTGCTTTTATCGAGCACCTGCATCCTGTACATTCCTACATTTGTTTTTCCGGATTCCGGATGTTTGGTATGCACCATAGGAAGTGTTATAAAACGGCCTCCGTCGTATGGCCAGCATTTAAGAACCGGAAGTATCCCCAGATCTGGTATCCTGTGTATCACCTGTTGGCACGTGCCTTTCCCCATCATCCGGGAAGGAAGATAACCTGCCAGTTTAAAAAGTGCCGGCAGAGCAGATAGCTTTTTGAAGATAGTTACCTTATTATCTGAAATATTTTTAAAGATACTTTCAATTTCCACACCGACCTCATCGAGATCCTCTCTTCCGATTGCCATTGCTATCCGTTCATCGGATCCAAAAGCATTTATCAGAACGGGGAATTCAGTTCCTGTATTTTCAAACAGTAATGCTTTCCCTCCGGATTTGGTTATGCGGTCTGTTATTTCTGTGATCTCAAGAATTGGATCTGTAAATGTTTTTATCCGCAGGAGCTCATCTTTTTTCTCCAGCGTGGTAATAAAACCGGTTAGTCCTGAATAAGCCATTGTAAATATTAAAGTGAAAATCAAAGATATTCAATAAGCCAATATGAGTTGCAGAAATTGGTTAAAAACAGGAAAGATGGGATAGTATAAAAACAATAATGGGAACTATTCGCTAGGATTAGTTCCCACTCACCGTTTTCAGCCGAGGCTGCTAACGATGTCAGATTACTGTTATTCTGACCGGCTGCTTAATCGGATACAAGATCTGTTTATGCAACCCATGGCTTTCGGGTTTTGCCTGTTACAGCAGAACCTTCCGGCTGTCCTTTTGTCCGTTTTAAGGCAGACTTCCGGGACGAAATGTCTTTCAGGCTCTGTTGCGCATTTCCCGAAGGATATGACATCAGTTCCAGTTAACCCGGGGCCGAAGCCCTTCATATTCTGAAGCCCTGTGACTCAATCGCTGAAAGAACGTTTCCGGTTTTCGTTGACTTACTGAACATCCGGGACGCGAAGTCCTTTTAGTCCAGGTTTCGGCTCGCCTGATGCGCAGACCCGAGGGTCTGACCGAAACGGATCTTGCTTCATTTAAGTAACCTTTTCCGTTTCCACATCTTTTGAGCAGTCTTTTATCGCTCACCTGATGAATCAAATTTATACTAAGAATATTAAAAAACAATAAAATTATCGCCGTTGTTATAAACCCGATTTAAACAAAAGTTATCAACATTTGTTAATAACGTCGGAAAGTGAGACTGACTGGGTAGTTTAAGATTATTTTTTATAACCGTAAACAGCCAGATTGCCGAGAGTCTCTTCAATTCTGAGCAACTGATTGTACTTAGCAATCCTATCTGTCCTGCTTGCTGATCCGGTTTTGATCTGGCCTGAATTTGTAGCAACTGCTATATCTGCAATTGTTGCATCTTCAGTTTCACCTGAACGGTGTGATGTAACAGTCGTATAGCCTGCCCTGTGAGCCATCTCTATTGCATTCAGAGTCTCGGTAAGTGTGCCAATCTGGTTTACTTTAATAAGGATGGAGTTTGCACAACCCATATCAATACCTTTTTTCAGATAATCCACATTGGTAACGAATACATCGTCACCAACTATCTGGCAGCGTTTACCAATCCTGTCTGTGAGCATCTTCCATCCATCCCAGTCATTTTCTGCCATTCCGTCCTCAATAGAATCTATCGGGTATTTATTGATCAGTTGTTCAAAATAATCCACTTGCTCTTTAGAAGTTTTTCTTGCCCCTTTTGGTCCTTCAAATTTCGAATAATTGTACATCCCATCCTTATAGAATTCTGATGCTGCAGGATCGAGAGCGATAGTAATATCAGAACCCGGCTTGTAACCTGCTGCGCTTATTGCCTTAAGAATTGTTTCAAGAGCATCTTCAGTTCCGTCAAGTTTAGGAGCAAAACCACCTTCATCACCAACAGCAGTGCTTAATCCACGCTCTTTAAGAACCTTTTTCAATGAATGGAATACCTCTGCTCCCATACGTAATCCTTCTCTGAATGATGGAGCTCCTACCGGCCTGATCATAAATTCCTGGAAAGCGATCGGAGCATCTGAATGAGATCCTCCGTTAATGATATTCATCATCGGAACAGGAAGTGTAACTGCATTTACCCCTCCGATATAACGGAACAAGGGTAACCCATGGTAGGAAGCAGCAGCTTTGGCAACTGCCAGAGAGACTCCGAGGATTGCGTTGGCTCCCAGGCTACTTTTTGTCTTTGTACCATCGAGGTCGATCATTTTTTTATCAATTCCGGCCTGGTCGGTAACATCCATTCCGATTACCTCTTCGGCAATAACATTATTAACATTATGAACAGCTTTCAGAACACCTTTACCCAGATAACGATTTTTGTCACCGTCCCTGAGTTCAAGTGCTTCGTTTTCTCCGGTTGATGCACCTGATGGCACTGCTGCCCTGCCGAAATAACCACTGGTTGTCATAACATCAACTTCAATTGTTGGATTGCCGCGGGAATCGAGAATCTCACGAGCGTGTACACTAACTATCTGACCCATAGATTTTTATTTTAATATTAAACAATTATGCAATATACAAAAAAGGGATTAAGTCTTTACTGACCCATCCCTTTCCTTTTAAATATTTATTTAAACATTTTTTTATTTTTCTGGAACTGATTCTCCGTTGTTTACTTCAACCTTTGCTAAGGGTTCTTCAGTCTTTACAGCTTTTCCTTTAACAGCTTTAGGAGCTTTTGTCTCAACTACTGCCTCATCTTTTTTCTTAGGTGTTCTTCTTCTTCTTGTTGTTTTAGTTTTTGCAACTTCTCCACCGAGCATAGCTTCATTGTAATCAACAAGTTCGAGAATGCACATATCTGCATTATCACCTATTCTGTTGCCGATTTTCAATATGCGTGTATATCCACCCGGGCGCTCAGCTATTTTTGGGGATACCTCTCTGAACAATTCAGCAACTGCAGTCTTATCTTTCAGATAACTGAATACCACTCTCCTTGAGTGTGTTGAGTCTTCTTTCGATTTAGTAATAAGAGGTTCAACAAAGGTACGAAGTGCTTTCGCTTTGGCTGTTGTGGTAGTAATCCTTTTATGAAGAATAAGTGATGTAGCCATGTTCGCAAGCATCGCCTTCCTATGTGAACTTGTTCTTCCTAAATGGTTAAAAACTCTTGAATGTCGCATTTCTCTATTTCCTTAACCAGTTTTCAAATTAATCTTTCTCTAACTTATACTTGCTTACATCCATTCCAAAAGAAAGGCTCATGGATTCTAGCAACTCATCAAGCTCGGTGAGTGATTTTTTGCCAAAGTTTCTGAATTTAAGAAGGTCATTCTTATTAAACTTCACCAGGTCACCAAGTGTTTCAACTTCTGCAGCTTTAAGACAGTTAAGTGCTCTTACAGAAAGGTCAAGGTCGACCAGTTTTGTCTTCAGCAACTGTCTCATATGCAATATTTCCTCATCAAACTCCTCATTTGCCATTTTATCATCCGAATCGAGGGTAATCTTCTCATCGGAGAAGAGCATAAAGTGATAAATGAGAATTTTTGCCGCTTCTTTAAGAGCATCTTTCGGGTGAATTGATCCGTCGGTTTCGATCTCAAAAAAAAGTTTCTCATAGTCAGTTTTTTGCTCAACACGGTAATTTTCAACCGTATATTTTACGTTCCTGATAGGAGTAAAAATAGCATCAATAGCGATAAGTCCAAACTCACTGTCAACCGGTTGGTTTTCTTCAGCCGGAACATAACCTCTGCCTTTATTAACAGTAAGTTCTATTTGTATTTTAACATCCGGTTCCATTCTGAAGATAACCAGTTCGGTATTTAACACCTCGAAGCTGCTCAGAGCATTATTAAGGTTACCCGCTTTAAAAATCTCCTGACCACTGACTTTAATTATGATTTTCTCATGATCAACATCGTCAACTGTCCTCTTAAAACGCACCTGTTTCAGGTTCAGTATAATCTCGGTTACGTCCTCCATTACACCGGTTATGGTAGAGAACTCATGGTCTATGCCTTCAATCTTAACCGTTGTGATGGCAAAACCCTCAAGCGAAGAGAGAAGGATTCTTCTCAGTGCATTGCCGACAGTAATACCATAGCCAGGTTCAAGCGGACGGAATTCGAATTTTCCGTGATTGTTGTCCGCTTCCAGCATTATTACTTTATCAGGCTTCTGGAATGATAAAATGGCCATAGAATTTATCTTAGATTATTATTTAGAATACAATTCAACTATCAGTTGTTCCTTAATGTTTTCAGGAATATCAGTACGTTCAGGCACGTTCATAAATTTACCTGCCATTTGTGTGTCATCCCACTCGAGCCATGAAAGTTTTG
>JBAWXY010000116.1:0-8417 GCA_037143835.1 Bacteroidota bacterium | reverse complement strand
GAAAATTTGTGCAGGCATTTGTTATCTGTTCCGGAAGCAAGCCGGATAACAGGATTACCAATATTAATGCAGAAAGTTTTTTCATAAAAGTTTATAAATTTGATTTTGAAGAAAAAATTCAGAAATAACCATTTCCAAAGATATCAGGTTTCCACTAATCTCCAAAACACTTATAAAAAGACCGGATATTTTAGTAAGAAGAAAGTTTATTAAGTCTCAAATCCGCTTCACTTCTTTTTACCTCACCCTAAATCCCTCTTTGCTATTATCACCTCACCCTAAATCCCTCTCCTGAAGGAGAGGGACTTATCTCTTTGAGTATCTTATCCTTACCCCCTTCTCTTTCAGGAGAAGGGGGTAAGGGGGATGAGGTAAATTAACTCGGAGAAGGGGGCAGGGGCCTGCCTGTCGTGTAGGCAAGGATGAAGTGAATAGATGGGAGAATGACCGGGAGCCTGCTTAAAACACTATCCTGCAATCGGCAAATTTTTATTCATTATAATAAAAGTAATATTTTTTCTGTATAATTGTGCAGTACAAAAATCTGTTAATTATGAACCCAACTCTATTAGTTCTGGCGGCAGGAATGGGAACCCGATATGGTGGCAATAAGCAACTTGATGAAGTCGGACCATCAGGAGAAACTATAATTGATTATTCTATTTATGATGCTATCCGTGCAGGATTTGGTAAAATAGTTTTTGTGATAAGGCGTGATATAGAGGAGCAGGTAAAGGAGCGTTTTGTGAAAAAACTGAAAGGTAAAATAAAGGTTGACTATGTTTTTCAGGAGATCACCAATCTTCCGGAAGGGGTAAAGGTCACTCCCGATAGGCAAAAACCGTGGGGTACCAGTCATGCAATCCTTGTAACTTCACAAAAGATTAAGGAACCATTTGGTGTGATTAATGCTGATGATTATTATGGTGTGGAATCCTTTAAAATACTACGTAATTTTCTGGTAAATGATAAAGATCCGAATTGCTACTGCATTGTCGGGTACAAAATGGGAAACACATTGTCTGATCATGGCCACGTTAACAGGGGAGTCTGCGGGGTAGGAGCAGACGGATTATTGAAAAATATTGTCGAAACCAGGCAAATTGAGAAGACCGCCAACGGCGCAGTTGCTCCAGGATCTGATGGGAAAATCCTTCAATTCACTGGTAATGAAGTTGTTTCCATGAACCTGTGGGGTTTTAAGCCATCGTGCTTCGGTTTTCTGGGAGATGAGTTCAGGAACTTTATTAATAAAAGCGGGATGGATCTCAAAGCTGAACTTGATATTCCCACATCGATTGATAAATTCGTTAAGAACGGTGAAATCACAATAAAGATATTAATGAGCAACGAACGATGGTTCGGAGTCACCTATCGGGAAGATAAACCTTTTGTTGTTAATAGCATTAATAATATGATCAGCAAGGGTGTGTACCCGGCGAAAATATATTAAGAGCTTAAGTTAGGAATAAGACCTTTCCCTGTCTCAGGTCAGTGCTGGTTTTTTTGTCGTAAAAAGTGATTTACCTTTTGCGTCCTGTCTGGCCCAGTAGCGACTTCTGGCTTCTTCCGGATCGGCTCCTAACGCAATATATATCTTTGTCCTGTGATTTATAACAACTTCCTGCATTTTGGTAATATCAGGTGTCTTAAAAATGTTCGGTTTTCTTTCTTGCATGGTCAAAGATAGTCAAAATTATCGGGATTTCCGGTTTTCGAAAACAATAATAAGAATCAGGTCTGAATTTCTACCAGGTAAAATCACAATTATAAAAGCTGATATTGTCCTTATTGTCAGTTACTTTCAGCGACAGATTATGTTTTGTTCCTTTAGTAATTCTTTGTTCATCAAATTTATAAATCAGAAGGTTGTTTTTCTGATCGTATTCAAAAAGTGCCCATTTTCCATCGATAGTGGGTTCATAAGATTTTATTCCTGAAAAATCATCAGTAATCTTGATTTTTATCTCCTTCTTTCCGGTCAGTATTGCTCCTGAAGCAAGTCCATTTGCTGAAATAACCGGGGCCACGCTGTCAATCCCGATATAAAATTTCCCAAAAAAGAGGACTTCAGCTGTGAGATTCCCTTCAGACCAGGTGCTGTTCATTGCACTCTTTTTCTGATCATCGCCCAGCCGGACTATCAGCATCTTTGATTCTTTCCCGGCAGGAATAATGCCGGGTTTTATTGAAAGTGTATAAGCCTTATGAACCGGAGTAAACTTATTATGAACATAATGTAAATCCGATAACATCCCTTTTCCTGTTGTTTTTTTATAAGCAAAATATAAAGTATCATAGAGAGCTCCGGACGGAATACTGACCGAGATATTCTCTGAGACGAATTTATTGGTTCTGTTAAACGGCATTAATTTCAGGCTTTTATCAATTGTTCCTGCAACATCCTGTGATTTTGCTGATTGTGCCTTTACATTAAATGATAATGACGATTTATTTTTATGAATATCCGTCACGGTAATTTCAGCATGATGTATTTTGTTGTCATTGAAATTGAATATTCCCCTGTTAACTGCATCCTTATAAACACTCAGCTTATCGTTCGGCAGTATAAATGTTCTTTCGATATAAGTGTTTTCTTTAAGATATGTCTCATAATCTATATGACTGTTAATGAACCTTGATTCATTAAATGAAAAACCGTCCATAACATATTTAAAAACGGTTATACTGTCAATCGCCAGTTCTATTGAATAGACCGCACATTTATTATAACTGTTATTCAGCAGATCGAATGATTTTATTCCGAATCCTGCAAGTCCGCTGATAATGATTCCATTTTCAGCAGGAATATAATAATTGCCATGTCCACCGGAAACATTTATCTTTTTAACTGTATTCTGGTTATTAATTACTGTATGGCTATTAATCGGGTAAATTATAAGCTTTTCAATGACAGGTTCTATATTATCTCCCGTTCCAAATTCAAATAATAGCGGATTAACGGGTAATTCACTGTCTGATTTTCTGATTTCGTAGTGCAGATGAGGACCGGTAGAACTGCCTGAATTCCCCGACCAGGCGATCAGCTCGCCCTGCTTAACAGGGCATTTTTCTTTTTCAGGAAACAAAGTCACGAGGTAACTCCTTTTTTCATATTGCCGGGCTTTGACATAATCCTCAATTTCCAGAGTGAATTTATCAAGGTGACCATATACTGTTGAATAGCCTGAGGTATGTCTGACGTACAAAGCTTTGCCAAAACCTCCGGGTGAAACGCTGATCCTGTAAACATATCCGTTTGCTGCAGCAACAACTTCTTTTCCTGTTACACCCTGTGTTTTAATGTCAAGCCCTGAATGGAAATGGTCTATTCTTAATTCACCAAAATTTGAAGAGAGTAAAAGGGGTATTTTAACAGGAGATATAAATATTGATTTATCTTTTGGGTTGAAATATAATGTATTGAAAAATAATATACTGATAATAATAAATCTGGTTAAAAGCATCACTGTTAATTTTTATACTTACAGAGGTGCAAAGCTATACTTCTGGTTCATTCAGACAAACTATTTCAGTCAATTTTTTGAAAATATCATTAACAATGTTAATTTTGTCCTAAAGATTGTATTATGTCCGGTCAGGGTTACGAAGAATTAATAGTTTTGAACAGAAAACTGGATGAATTGTTAAACCGATATAATAACCTGAGGACTGAGGTAGCGGAACTTAAAAACGGGAATGAAGGTTTAAAAGCCATGCTTCAGGAACGGGATGTTAAAATTAAAGAATTGGAAATTAAATACGAGAGAGTTAAATTATCAGGAGCATTGTTGGGTGAAGGCGAAAACGCCTCGGAAGCGAAGAAAAAAATAATAGAATTGGTGCGGGAAATTGACAGATGTGTTGCTCTTTTAAACAGATAAATTATAGCAATGGATGATAAGTTTTCGATCAGGGTTAATGTAGCGGACAGGTATTATCCATTGAAGGTAGAACGGGAAAACGAGGAAAAGATCAGGAAAGCAGCCAGGATGATTAATGAAAAGGTGCTGCTATACAAGCAGCGGTACACCGATAAAGATGTACAGGATTTTCTGGCAATGGCTGCCCTCCAGTATGTGATTAAACTCACAGAAGAAGAGGAAAAACTTGACAAAGATTACCTCCCGGATGCCTTAAAAGAACTGATACAAAAAATTGATTCAGTTCTTGAAACAAAAGAGTAACAGCGTTCTTTTAAATAGATAATTAATTTGCCCGCATTGTTTCTTCATTCATTTTTGAAACTCAACAGTTAAAACTTTGGAGCAACTCTTAGTTCAGGTAGAACAGGCCTCATCCCGATTCGTCGGGCTTCCTCCGGGAACAGTGGACGTTCGAACTGGATTAGTAGCTCCAGCCATTCAGATATGGGGTTTCATAAAAGCTGAAGGAACGTTGCGGGTTTTTTATTAAATATATATATACTAAATACGATAAATGATGACTTTAATAATAGGAACATTAAATTTCGGACTGATGGTTGTCTTTTGTATTTCAGCCCTCATAATAGGATTTGGCGCCTCATACCTCGTCTGGCAACTGGCACTTAAAAACAGAAGCCGCAAAATAGTCAGTGAAGCTGAAGCTGAAGCAGAAGTGATAAGAAAAGAAAAAATACTTCAGGCAAAAGAGAGATTCCTTCAACTGAAAACAGAACATGAGAAGTTAATAAATGAGAAAAACAGCAGGATCGGACAGGCAGAAAGCAGAATAACGCAGAAAGAACAAGCTCTTTCACAGAAACTTGAAGAGACTCAACGCAAAAAAAATGAGGCTGATGCAATACGCGGAAATCTTAATTCTCAGCTTGAACTGGTGGAGAAGAAATCTGAAGAGCTTGCAAAGCTTCATAAGCAACAGGTTGAGCAGCTTGAATCTATTTCAGGCTTTTCGGCAGAAGAAGCAAAGAACCATTTGATCGAGTCTTTGAAAGAGGAGGCAAAGACAGGAGCAATGTCTTATGTTAACGAAATCCTTGATGAAGCAAAGATGACTGCAAACAAAGAGGCTAAAAGAATTGTGGTTCAGACAATTCAGAGGGTTGCCGCAGAGAATGCGATTGAGAATGCAGTGACTGTATTTCACATTGAGTCGGACGAAATGAAAGGCCGTATAATTGGTCGCGAAGGCCGTAATATACGGGCACTGGAGGCAGCTACAGGAGTTGAGATAATTGTTGATGATACCCCTGAAGCTATAGTCCTTTCAGCATTTGACCCGATAAGAAGGGAAGTTGCAAGGCTTGCCCTGCATCAACTTGTTACCGATGGAAGGATACATCCGGCGAGGATTGAAGAGATGGTTGAAAAAACAAGAAAACAGGTTGAGGAGGAGATACTTGAGATAGGAAAAAGAACTACTATTGACCTGGGTATTCATGGATTACACCCTGAACTTATAAGATTGATAGGGAAGATGAAATACAGATCATCTTATGGTCAGAACCTGCTGATGCATTCACGTGAAGTGGCAAACCTCTGTTCTATTATGGCAGCAGAACTTGGCCTGAATCCTAAACTTGCAAAAAGAGCAGGACTTCTTCACGATATTGGCAAAGTGCCGGATGATGAACCGGAATTGCCACATGCCATTTTAGGAATGAAAATGGCTGAAAAATATAAGGAGAAACCAGAGATCTGTAATGCCATTGGTTCTCACCACGATGAAACAGAGATGACAACACTTATCGCACCTATTGTTCAGGTTTGCGATGCTATTTCAGGTGCCCGCCCCGGTGCACGGCGTGAGGTTGTGGAATCATATATTAAAAGATTGAAAGAACTTGAATCACTGGCACTTCAGTACCCCGGGGTTATGAAAACTTATGCTATACAGGCAGGAAGAGAACTTCGTGTTATTGTCGGAGCTGAAAAAGTCACTGATAAAGAGGCTGAAGGACTTTCATTTGAAATTGCACGAAAGATCCAGAACGAAATGACCTATCCGGGACAGATAAAAATTACTGTGATCCGCGAAACACGAGCGGTTAATTACGCCAAATAGGCTGATTGAAAATTTGAGTTTCAATGCCACAGATTAAACTTCTGAATATAGTAGGCGCCAGGCCTCAGATAATAAAAGCCTCAGCAATAAGCAGAGCTATACGTAAATATTTTTCAAAAGATATTACTGAGATTCTTGTTCATACCGGGCAGCATTATGACAATGAAATGTCCGGAATTTTCTTTGATGAACTTGAAATTCATAAACCCGATTATAATCTTGGAGTTGGTTCAGCAGGACATGGCCGTCAGACATCAATGATGATTACCGGTATTGAAGAGGTGCTGTTGAAAGAAAAACCTGATTGTGTCTTGCTGTACGGAGACACAAATTCCACTCTGGCAGGAGCATTGGCTGCATCAAAGCTTCATTTCCCGGTTATTCATATTGAAGCCGGTCTGCGGTCATTCAACAAAAGCATGCCCGAAGAGCTGAACCGTATAATGAGCGATCATTCTTCAACACTTCTTTTTGCACCGACAAATGCTGCTTTTAAAAACCTTATGAGCGAAGGATTCAGGCCGGAAAACAGTCCGCCATATACCATCGATAATCCCAAGATCTATCTTACAGGTGATATTATGTATGATAATACACAATTCTTTGCAGGACTGGCAGAAAAGAAGAAAGCAAAGTTATTGGAACAACTATCCCTGGAAAGAGATAACTTTATTCTTGTCACAATCCACAGGGATACCAATACAGATAATATTGTGAGGCTTAAGGAAATTCTCGTTACCCTTAAAAAGTTGGCTGAAGAAAAAGAAATAATTCTTGTAATGCCTTTACACCCAAGGACTATCATCTCTTTAAAAACTAAACTGAAAAGCCTTTACAATGAGCTTTGTGAGTGTAGCTATATTAAAATTATTCCTCCGGTATCTTTCCTTGAAATGATTCTTCTCGAAAAAAACTGCAGGATGATTGTGACTGATTCAGGAGGGGTACAGAAAGAATCTCATTTTTTCAGGAAGCCATGTATTGTGCTCAGGAAGGAGACTGAATGGATTGAGCTTGTGAATAATGGGACTGCAAAGCTTGTGGATGCTGATCCGGAACGTATCAGACATGAATTTTTAAGTTTTATGGATTCACATCAGGTGTTGGAATATCCTGGGTTTTATGGCGATGGAAAGACTGCTGAATTCATATTGAAAGA
Source organism: Bacteroidota bacterium (assembly GCA_037143835.1). Lineage (GTDB taxonomy): Bacteria > Bacteroidota > Bacteroidia > Bacteroidales > VadinHA17 > LD21. The sequence continues at coordinate 1,252 of JBAWXY010000116.1, read as the reverse complement.
AATACTAATGATGTTTGAAAAAGAGTAATATTTATTATGTTAAATTCTGTTAAAATTTGTAATATTGTTTTTTTTTTCAAAAGCTGATGGAGCGAATGTTGAGGGATAACAGAGTGTTGGTTACGGGTGGAGCAGGTTTTATCGGCTCAAATCTTGTGGAATCATTGTTGCATTCCGGAAATTTTGTCGTTTGTCTTGATAACTTTTCAACCGGGAAAAGAGAGAACCTGAGAGAGTTCACCTGCAATCCGAAGTTTAAACTTATTGAAGGCGATATCCGTAATTACAGCGATTGTGTAAAAGCAGTTGAAAATATTGATATGGTCTTCCACCAGGCAGCATTAGGATCAGTGCCGCGATCAATTAAAGATCCGGTTTCTACCACCGATGTTAACATCGGTGGATTTGTTAAAATGCTGTTTGCAGCTAAAGAATCCGGTGTCAAAAGATTCATCTATGCAGCAAGTTCTTCTACTTACGGAGATCATCCCGGTTTACCGAAAACAGAAGATAAAATAGGTTCTCCGTTGTCTCCTTATGCAATTACCAAATATGTTGATGAACTGTTTGCAACTAATTTCGCAAATACTTATGGCATTGATGTAATCGGATTGAGATATTTCAATGTTTTCGGCAAACGCCAGGATCAGGATGGAGCTTATGCGGCAGTGATCCCGAAATTTGTGAAGATGCTGATGAAGCATGAGGTGCCCCTGATAAATGGTGATGGAACTGTCTCGCGCGATTTTACTTATATCGATAGTGTAGTTCAGGCTAATCACCTTGCTGCTGTTGTCAGCAATAAAGAGGCGCTTAACCAGGTATATAATGTTGCTCATGGTGAAAGAACTACTCTTAATCAGCTTTTTTATTTTATCCGTGAGTTGGCGGCTAAGTACGATAAGGAGATTCTGACCATCGAACCTGTTTATGGACCTTTCAGGGCAGGAGATATACCTCATTCACAAGCTTCAATAGAAAAAGCTAAAAAACTACTTGGCTATTCTCCGACACTTAATGTAAAGGAGGGCCTTGCAGAAGCAGTAAAATGGTTTTGGAATAATTTGTAACATTTGTTACAAATAACATATTATTTAACACAATATCAGGCATTTAGTAAATTTCTAACTGTGACTGACGGGGCGAAAGCATGCTTGAAGGCAAAGGAAAAGACAAAAGACAAAAGTAAAAAGTCGAAGCGAAGCCTTTAGATTTACCCCCTAATTATGATTTAAAATTTTAATGACGATGA
>JBAWXY010000115.1:0-8448 GCA_037143835.1 Bacteroidota bacterium | reverse complement strand
CTGCAAAGAGGATTTCTGGCTTTGCAGACATATCGTCCGTGAAGTATCAGCCAATGATGGGCCAGATGAATCAATTCCGGGGGTATATGATTTGAAAGCTGGATCTCAACAATGAGTGGGGTCTTTGCATTTTTGACGAGACCAATCCTGTTTGATACCCTGAAAACATGAGTATCAACTGCCATTACCGGTTTTCTGAAGACCACCGAAGCTACAACATTTGCAGTCTTTCTTCCCACTCCCGGCAACCGTTGCAATAACAGAGGCTCTGAAGGTACTATTCCTCCAAATTCAGTTACCAGCATTCTCGACATACCTGAAAGATGTTTTGCCTTGTTATTTGGATATGAACATGACTTGATATATTCAAAAATCTCTTCCGGTTCAGCTTTAGACATCGATTCAGCATCGGAATATTTTTCCAGCAACGCAGGAGTTATCATATTGACTCTCTTGTCAGTACATTGTGCTGATAGAATTACGGCCACTATAAGCTCAAAAGGATCCTGGTAAGTAAGCTCTGTTTCTGCAACAGGTTGGTTGATGAGAAAAAACTCTATGGTCAGCTTAAATCTTTCCTTAATGGTCATCGGGATCAAAATATTATAGTGTGAGTAAGGTAACACTTTTTATCTTTGCACGATATTGATTATTTATGATAAGTTACCTCCAGGCTGACAATATAGCCAGACGAATCGGAGATCATCTTCTTTTCGAAAATATAAGTTTTAACGTTGACAAGGATGACAAGATTGCCCTCATTGCTGTCAATGGAGCCGGAAAATCATCTTTACTGGATATAGTTGCCGGCAGGGAGAATCCTGATGGAGGTTCACTCAGCATCAAGCGCGATTTGCAGATAGCATATCTTCAGCAGTTACCTCTGCTGAATGAATCAAACAGAATAATTGATGAACTTTTCTGTACAGATAGTGAGCTTGTAAGAGTTATAAGAGAATATGAAAAATGTCTCCTTTCAGGTACCCCTGAAATACTCCAGGTGATGATCCAGCGTATGGATGATCATAAAGCCTGGGATTATGAAGTTGCTGTAAAGCAGATTCTTTTTAAACTTAAACTCACCGATCTGAATGCAGTTATCGGGACACTTTCAGGTGGACAGAAGAAAAGAGTTGCTCTTGCAAAAGTACTTGTGGAAGATTCTGACCTTATAATACTTGATGAACCCACTAACCATCTTGACCTTGATATGATCGAATGGCTTGAAGAGTATCTTATCAAGTCGAATAAAACTCTTATGATGGTTACACACGACAGATATTTTCTCGACAGGGTCTGTAATGTTATATTGGAGCTGGCTGACAATGAACTTTACAGGTATGAGGGGAATTATGAATATTTCCTTGAAAAAAAGCAAAGCAGGGAATATTCTGCAAAGATGAATACAGAAAAGGCAAAAAGCCTTCTTAAGACCGAGCTTGAATGGATGAGACGGATGCCAAAAGCACGACGTCATAAAGCCAAATCAAGGATTGAGTCGTTTTATGATCTTAAAGAAAAGGCAGCAAACAGACCTGATGAAAAAAGCATAAACATTAATGTCAACATTTCAAGGATGGGGAGTAAAATCCTTGAATTAAAAAATATCAGCAAAACATACGGAGATAAAGTCGTGATCAACGACTTTACATATCTCTTCAACAGGTTTGAAAAAGCCGGACTTATCGGCCGTAACGGTACAGGTAAAACAACTCTGCTGGATATTATTACCGGACTAACTGAACCCGATACAGGAACTGTTGACAGGGGAGAAACCATCGTCTTTGGCTATTACAGACAGCAGGGTATTGAATTTGATGAAGATATGACTGTGATTGACGTTGTAAAAAATATTGCAGAAAGAGTAATGGTCAGCGATGGTACTGTCCTGTCAATAACCCAGTTCATGAACTATTTTCTGTTCCCTCCCGAAAAACAATATACTTTGATCAGAAAATTGTCCGGTGGTGAAAAAAGACGTCTTTACCTGCTGACTGTTCTCATGAAGAATCCAAATTTTCTTATTCTCGATGAGCCAACCAACGATCTTGATATCCTTACACTTAATGTCCTCGAAGAATACCTGGCAGGTTTCATGGGCTGCGTTATCGTGGTCTCGCACGACAGATACTTTATGGATAAGGTTGTTGATCATATTTTCGAAAATAAAGGAGATGGTGTTATCAAGGATTTTCCGGGAAACTATACCCAGCTAAGGGAAAAGCAGATGGAGACGGAAAGAAAGGGACTCACTGATAAAACTTCAAAAACTTCAAATTCAGATGTTGCTACTGATAATTCAGATAAAAAGGGAAAAAAGCCGGGGCTGACATTTAAAGAAAAACGGGAATTTGAAGTTTTGTCAATTGAGATTCAAAGCCTTGAATTGGAAAAAAATCTTATAGAATCTGAAATGAGCCTGGGTTCATTAAATCCGGAGGATTTATATTCAAAGTCAAAGAGGCATGGGGAAATAATGAAGATATTGGATGACAAGGAGATGAGATGGCTTGAATTAAGCGATAAATGATTTTAAGTTTCAATTTCACGGACATTGATGCTGAATTAGGTATGGATTTTTTATCTTTAACAAACAATAGTTTACTCAATTGGAAAAAATAATTATTAATACTCCGGGGGCCCACTCTGAAATACTGGTAGGGGAGAATTGGCAATCTGTAATCAGACTACTTCCGGAAAATGGGGTGGTGATTATTACCGACGACAATGTCAGGCGTCTGTATGGTGACAGATTCCCTAAGGTTCCTTTATTCGCAGTACCACCGGGAGAAGGAAGTAAAAAGCTGGAAGTAATTGAACGTCTTGCTGAAAAACTCCTTGAAGCAGGAATCGATCGTACAGGTTTTGTACTTGCTATAGGAGGAGGAGTGGTTTGTGATTTAGCAGGGTTCCTTGCTTCAATTTATATGAGGGGTATCAGGTGCGGATACGTTTCAACAAGTTTATTATCGCAGGTTGATGCCAGCACAGGCGGAAAAAATGGTGTTAACCTGGAGGGTACAAAAAATATGCTGGGGAATATCAGACAACCGGAGTTCGTGATCTGTGATCCGGCCATGCTGCTTTCCCTTCCTGAGGAGGAGTACTTATCAGGTCTGGCTGAGTTAATTAAAACAGCTATTATAGGAGATAAGGATTTATTTGATCTTATTGAACGGAGTCACAAGGAAATAATGGACAGGAATTGTGACCTGCTGACTGTTCTTGTAACTAAATCAGTTACTTTTAAAGCATCAGTGGTATCAGAAGATGAAAAGGAAACAGGACTGAGGCGCATTCTTAATTTCGGACATACTTACGGGCATGCTGTTGAGATGCAAAAATCTGTAAAACATGGTTTTGCTGTTGCATCGGGGATGGAACTGGCAACAGATTTCTCATTTGAAAAAGGACTCATCAGCTCCGGTAAAAGGGATAGGATCGTTAACATGCTGAATAAATTTGGTTTGCTTAAAACACACAATATTCCTGATGATAAGATTGATCAGCTTATCCTTCATGATAAAAAGAAAACAGGCACCGATATTCATTTTGTTTTTACAGAAGGTATCGGAAAAGCAATTGTCAAAAAAGTATCGGTCGGTGAGGTAATAGATTTTTATAAAAGATTCAGAGATAAAAAATAAAATTATGAATTCCTTCGGAGTAATTTTCAGAGTTTCTTTATTTGGAGAATCGCATGGTCCGACAATAGGTGTGATCATAGATGGGTGCCCTCCCGGTTTAGCTGTGAAACCAGATGATTTTATGGTGGATCTTAAAAGACGGCAGAGTGGGAGCAAAGGCACCACCAAGCGTCAGGAGACAGACCGGCCTGAAATACTCAGCGGAGTTTTCGACGGAGTAACAACGGGTGCTCCCATCACTTTAATCACAAAAAACAGTGATAAGATCTCCTCGGATTATGATGAATTTAAACAGGTTCCTCGCCCCGGTCATGCCGATTTTGTTTCACAGGTGAAACATTCCGGTTTTTCAGATATGCGCGGAAGCGGTCATTTTTCGGGAAGGATAACCTGGGGGCTGGTTGCTGCCGGAGTTATTGCAAAAAAGTTAGCCGGATCAGCTGAAATATCAGCAAAGCTTATTTCCGCAGGGGGTTCTGATAATATTGAGAAAGCTGTTAATGACGCGATAGCATCAAATGATACTATCGGAGGCATCATTGAATGCAGGGTGAAAAACTCTCCACTGGCAATCGGTGAGCCATTTTTCTACTCATTCGAATCTGCTGTGAGCCACATAATCTTTTCAATTCCTGCAATAAAGGGGATTGAATTTGGGGCAGGATTTGCTGCAGCTTCAATGCGCGGGTCAGAACATAACGATCCATTTATAAATAGTAAAGGAAAGACAGCTACAAATAATGCCGGAGGGATTAATGGCGGTATTACCAATGGAAACGAAATTATTTTCAGAACCGTTGTCAAGCCTACTTCGTCAACAGGTGTCGATCAAACAACCTTTAATTTTAGTGAAGGCAGGATGACGACTCTTAAGGTAAAAGGAAGGCATGATACCTGTATTGCTTTAAGGATGCCGGTAATTGTTGAGGCTGCAACGGCAATTGCCATGGCCGACTTGATATTGATTGATAGGGGTATACATGGAACCCGGAAGATTTAACCTGTGCCGGAACCCGCAGGTTGTATTGTGAAAGTCGCAGGTTGGATTATGAAACCCGCAGGTCGCATAGTAAACGCGGCAGGTCGATAATTTAAACTTTCAGATCATGTTTATAAAACTTTATTAAACAATCATGAATTTTTTCATGGTGATGTGATATTTTGCCTGCAATTACTACCTGGATTTCGATCAGATACAAAGCCCTTTAGATAAACCGGATATTTTTAATAAAAAAGTTTATGCTCAATTATATTTTATTAACTTCGTTTTTACCTGAACAATTTTTTAAATTATTATTAATAATCCCAACTGAATGAAATATGCCAATAAATCATTAACAGTCTGTTTATCAGATTTTTTTTGTATCTTGTATGAGTTAGGTACAAGGCTGAAATAAACGTAACTGGTTACGATTATTGAGATGTTGGCACCAATTGAAATAAAAAGATGGATAAGCGATTTGAGTTTTTTAAGGAACAATACTATTTCGAGTTAAATCGAAAAAATGAATTAACCAACTCGTTGGCAATACCAATAGGATTTTTGACAGTTCTATTCACTGGATATTCCTATCTCTTTTTTAATTTAAAATTCCTAAATATGTGTTATTTAGCTATAATCTTTACGATACTAATATTTATTTCTATTGTGTTTGCTATAAGAGCAATTTATCATTTATATTTTACTCTAAAAGGATTGAATTATGGTTATGTACCTGAGCCTATAAATCTTTTTAAGTACGAACAAGATTACATAAAATATGCTGATAATCATGGCATTACAGCAGATAAAATTGATGAAATATTTTTTGAAAATTTAAAAAAATCATTAGTAACAACTACGAATAAGAATAGAGAAAATAATAACTTTAGGGCAAACAGAATTCTTAAAGCAAATATTAACACAATTTATGCAATCTTTTTCCTCTTCCTTTCAGCAATTCCATTTATTATTAATATAAATATTTGAGGTAATCATTATTCTAATCAATTAAAACTGAAAGTCATGGCAACAGATGATCCAAAAGAGAATCAGAATGAGGTTCCGGAAACATCAAATTCCGTCCCAGAAGAACCAACATTCCCAGTTGATCAATTCATTACAGAGAGTCTTAATTTAGATATTCCAACCAAGGAAAACGATTTAAGTGATTCCTTTCCAAAGGATGATTAGAAAATTTCAACTGGTGCCAACAAGCATGCAGCCGAGCAATGCGGGGCATCCTGGATAAACAAACTTGTTGTGGCTGATAGACATGATTACGAAATTCAAATATAAAATCTGCTAATGCCCGCACTGCGGCTGCTGGCGTGGAGTTCTGTGCAATAAATCAATAATTCATGAAAAACTATAAAATTATACCATCTTCAATTGCTTCAACAGCTCTAATCTTACTTCCTATTATTATTTCTTTGATCGCACTTCTGCATTCGACAGGAGTTATTACTAAGTTTAAACTTGAAGTATTTATTGACGGTTATCTTTACCCAAAATCATCTATTCCTAATGACTTTGCTAGCAGCTTTCCTATTATTCTACCTATAATTTTTAACAATACAGGGAATCGTTCGGGAGTAATAGAAGATGTCATTTTAGAAATCAAAAAAACTACCACAAATGAGATCCATCTTTATTCTCCTATTGTAGAAGTAGATTTGCAAAAATATATTAATGGTAAGCGTGCATTGCATGCAGAAAATATAATTTCTCCAAATTTTTCTCCATTTAGTTTAAATGGAAATGAATCTTGCATTAAATCAATATTATTTACACAGGATGAAGGAATAAAGGGATTTCCAGGGTTACCAACCAAAGCAGGAAAATATGTTATTTGTGTATTAGTGAAAGTCGCCGGTAAAAATTATAAAAGAGAATTTGAATTTAATGTTGATTTTAATGAAAAAGTAATAAATGATTATAATAATGGAAGTTCCATATACAATGGACGCATTAATTTTCCATATAATGATTTCAAATTGCCCCCAAAATAAAAGTATAAAAAGCACTCAACATTTTGTATATCTTGTGGCAGTTGAAGTGCATATTTGAAGGTCAACCCCCCGCCTAAATATTAGTTTCGGTTTGAGAAGAAAACAGCCCGCAACTGCCACAATCCATCCAATTTACCGTTGGCTGCCATTAAAATAGAACGCCATGGCTTTACGAGTTACCAACAATGCAAAGAATCTTCCAATTTAAGTAGTAACTTTGTAATCATAGAGGAAGTAATATGGAAATACGGACAGATTTATTTCTTGGTGATTGTAGAGAGAAACTCGAATTATTGGAGAAAAACTCTGTTGATCTTATTGTTACATCTCCACCTTATGCAGATCAACGGAAGGATACTTATGGAGGGATTCATCATGATAAATATGTTGAATGGTTTTTGCCGATTTCGAAACAACTCCTTCGAGTGCTAACACCAACAGGCACTTTTATTTTGAATATTAAAGAGAAAGTTGTTGAAGGTGAGAGAAGTACATATGTGATGGAGCTTATCCTAGAGATGAGAAAACAAGGTTGGCTTTGGACAGAAGAGTTCATTTGGCATAAAAAAAATAGTTATCCAGGCAAGTGGCCAAACCGTTTTCGTGATTCATGGGAAAGACTTCTTCAATTTAATAAGGACCGAAAATTCAATATGTACCAGGAAGAAGTAATGGTTCCAATGGGCGATTGGGCTAAAACCAGATTAAAAAATCTTTCTAATACTGATAAAATTCGTGATAATTCGAAAGTTGGTAGCGGATTTGGTAAGAACATTTCAAATTGGCTGGAAAGAGAAAAAGCATATCCAACAAACGTTTTACATTTGGCCACTGAATGTAGTAATAAGAACCACAGTGCAGCATTTCCTGAAGAATTGCCGGAATGGTTTATAAAGCTTTTCACCAAAGAATTTGATACGGTCTTAGATCCCTTTATGGGTTCTGGTACGACTTTGTTCGTCGCTAACAGAATGAGAAGACATTCAGTCGGAATCGATATTGTTCCCGAATATTATGAAATGGTAAATAAGCAAGTGAGTCCTGTCGAGTTATACTTATTAGACCCAAATCAAAAATATGAAAAAACTGAACTTAAAGGACGTATCTCAATACGTTGAAAAAAATATCGGTACATTTCACGAAAAGCGCATTCAAAGCCTTGATGGTTTAAAGTTAACCCAGGTTCTTAAACGCAAAAACCCCTACTTATTTAAAGCCAAATATGTATTAACTGCGGACCAAATTGTTCGGGGTATTGTGGATGCTCATATATCGTCCAGTGAAGAAGGGATTTTCGGGGACTGGTTAGAAGGACTTGCTATTTTCATAAATGGCAAAGTATATGGTGGCCGCAAATCAGGAATTACAAATATTGACCTTGAATTTGACACTTACAAAAAACGAAATATTGTTACAATAAAATCAGGGCCAAATTGGGGCAACAGTTCTCAAATCGCAAAAATGGTTTCAGACTTTAAGACAGCAAAAAAGACTTTAAGAACAAGCAATTCACACCTTGAAATAATTGCTGTAAATGGCTGTTGTTACGGCAGAGATAACCAACCAGACAAAGGGGACTATTTTAAATATTGTGGTCAGAAGTTTTGGGAATTTATTTCAGGTAACCCAAATCTTTACACAGAATTAATTGAACCACTTGGTCATAAAGCGAAAGAACGCAATGATGATTTTATGAAATCGTATTCACAAATGATTAACAAATTTACCAAAGAATTTACTACCGACTTTTGCGACAATAACGGAGCAATTGACTGGGACAAACTTGTAAAACTTAATTCAGCGACGATAG
>JBAWXY010000114.1:0-8469 GCA_037143835.1 Bacteroidota bacterium | reverse complement strand
TGATTGTTTTTTTCCATGCTGTGAGTCCAATAAACGACATTATTCCATAAACCACATAAAGAATTACTGTCGGATAGAGCCCCCGGGATAAAAATAGTGCCACCGCTACTGAATTAACAACAATCCATAACAGCCAGTGTTCATAAATTTTACGGGCAAGCATCCAGGTCGCTACTATTGACAATGATGTTATAAAAGAATCCCATCCAGGCACAGGTGAATCAGTCAACCTGTCAAGAATGAAACACATCACTATAAACAAAACAGATAATACTGCTGCCAGTACAAGTCCGGTTTTCAAGTCCAGCCGGGTGACAAACAACTCTCCTTCTTCTTCCTGTTGCCCTGTGCCCTTTGCCCACCAATACCACCCCAGACAGCTGATTACAAGATAATACACTTGCAGGCTCATATCTGCATAGAGTTTGCCTGTGAAAAAAACCCAGATATAAACAGCGGATGTGATGATCCCTATGGGCCATAGCCAAATGGTTTGCCTGATCTCCAGAAATACATATATTACCCCGGTAATTGCTCCGAAGACTTCAATATAATTATTTGATAACCAATTATATACAATCATTGTAATAAATTGATTATCAGAATTTTACGCCAATTTTTAACATGTAATTTATGCCAGCCTGTGGAAAGTAGTACGACCAGCTCTTCTCAGCACCATCTTCGTACCAATTGCCTCCATAAGCATTGCTCTCATAAATTTCATTAAAAATATTATTTATAAGAAATTGAAGTTCAACTCCTTTTATATTCCTGATAAGAGGTTCATAATCTAACCTGATATTATTAACGAAGTAAGGGTCGATCATCCTTTCGGGATTCATAGTATTGTCGAAGTACTGTTTCCCGACATATTTACTTATCATGTGCAGGGCAACACCATGAAGAATTTTAAATGTAAGATCGCTCGTTCCGATTATTGAAGGTGAGTATGCGATGTCAACTTCCCCAAGATTTTTACTTAAATATTCCGATGACCAATCGGATGTATTGTAGTCAACATAATGCTCTGTAAAATCTGTGATCTTATTTTTGCTGAGTGTCAGATTCAGATTCCAGTCAATGAATTTTGATGGTTTGATCTCAGCGGTCATCTCCAAACCTAACCGGTAACTTTTCTCTACATTTGTCATAATAGAATATCCGACATTGCTCAATTCACCGGTTGGCACGAGTTGGTCCTTGTAAATCATTCCATATAAATTAATTGCAAGGGAACTTTTACCCGTTCTTAGTTTATATCCCATTTCTGAGTCGTAAAGGGTCTCTGGCTTTGGTGTAGCATTCAGGTCACCTGATGCCTCTTTAAAATCAGTTCGGGTAGGTTCACGATTGGCGACAGAGAATGAGAAATAAGCATCCTGGTTTGGGGTTATTGAGAAAAAAACTCCGGCTTTAGGGTTGAAGAATCCAAACCCGTGTTCCTGTCCGATATCTTTCAGATCGTCATCTATACCGGTCATATTATATAATATATGTCTGTATTGAAGATCCCCAAATATGGTGGTTTTATCTGACAGTGAATAATTTACTTTACCATAAAGGCTTATTTCCCCCTTTTTTGAACTGTTAAGGTACCACCTGTAATCTTTCTCGGTGTTACCTGCATTTCTCATCCATATTATCCTTCCAAAGTGATCACCAATATAGAGGTTCATTCCTCCTCCGGCTGTTGCTTCAATTCGTTCATTCTGGTATTTCAGGGAATATACAAGACCATAAAAATCATTCGACATCCATTTCCTTCTTATCAGATCCGTTTCTGAAATTATTGTGTCGCCGATGTTAACGGAAGATATTCCATAATCTGTAAGAGGCTGATCTTTCCTGTATTCCTCATAATAGCCTTTTCCTTTTGTATAATGAAGAGCAGTATGAAGAGAGAGATAATTGTTGAGTTTCAGACTATAAATGAGCTGGAAATGATTCTGGAAATAATTATCGCTTTCATTATCGTAATAGCGCTTAATTCCTGTTTCATCGGTATATTCGCCTGCCGGATTGTATCTTCTGTTCACTTTAAGCATATCTTTCGGGACACCCCACCAGCCAATTCCTGTATGTTCTTCTCCGAGAATTATATTAGCTTTTAATCTCGACCTATCAGTTCTGAATATACCACTTATATATGCCGATCGGTGATCCGAACCTGTCCTTTCGATGAAACCATCGCTTTTCAAATCGGAATAACGCATCTGGAGAGCAAACTTACCGGCAAGAAGACCTGTTCCTGCTGCAACCATATTCTTCATTGTATTAAAGGAGCCCATCGATGAGTTTACTTCAGCAAATGGCTCATTTTCAGGATTCGTAGTCTGAATACTGATTGTTGCTCCAAAGGCACCGGCTCCATTCGAAGAGGTGCCTGCCCCTCTCTGAACCTGTATGTTTTCAACTGAAGAAGCAAGGTCAGGAAGATCGACCCAGAAAACTTGTTGCGATTCAGGGTCATTAAGCGGGATCCCGTCTATTGTGACATTTATCCTGCTTCCGTCAGTTCCCCGTATCCGAAGACTCGTATATCCGACTCCGTTACCTGCTTCAGAAGTCTCTACAAGTGAAGGTGTAAGACTCAGTAAATATGGCAGGTCATGACCGGTGTTTTGCTTTTTCAACAGCTCGCTATTGACTGTTGAATAGGCTAACGGAGCATGCTCTCCTGCCCTCGTGGCATTTACAAATACCTCCTCAGTCATAATTGGCTTTGCTGAAAGGCTGATATTTAAAACTGCTTCTCCTTTAAGTTTTACTTCTTTGACCTGTGTCTCATAACCAATAAATGAAAACCGGAGTGTGTAAATCCCATCTTTAAGACCGGAAAAAGAGTAAGTTCCTTCTGCGTCAGTACGCACACCCAGGAATGTGTTTTCGATTGTTATACCAGCCCCGGTTAAAGTATTCCCGTTGAGATCAGTAACTTTACCTTTGATCACTGAGCCATTAACCTGAAAAACAATAGCTTGTGAAATCCCCTGCAAACCGATAAACACGATGAAAAATAATAATTTTCTCATAATCATGATCAATTAGTTCATTGTCAAAATCAAGAATATGAGGTTGTTATGTGCAGCTGATTTATGTGATACTCTTTCTTCCCTCCGCCGGCATTATCCGGATCAGGTTTAAGGGTATGATCTCAGCCCGTAGTTATAAGGCACCCCATTTTTTGATACTGCAAAGGTAAGATCTTTTAGCAGAAATTCCAATTTATTGTTAAATTAGCGATCAAATCAGGAAGATAATATGAAGAACTTACTGGGAAAGCTTAATTATAAGGGGCAGGAAAGGATAGCAGTAATAAATGCTGAAGAGAGTTTCATTATTTCACTTTCTATTGAACTTAAAGATGTTAAAATTGACAAGGAAATTGATCCTCGTTATCCGTACGATTTCATTATAATCTATGTTAAGAGTGTTTCAGAAGTTGAGTTCTTTACTCCTACGGCTCTTCATAACCTCATGGTGGACGGAGTTTTATGGTTTTGTTATCCGAAAAAAACTTCAAAAAAATATAGTTCCGATATCGACCGCGACCATGGCTGGAAAGCCCTTAATGATTCAGACCTTCATGGTATCCGGATGGTTACCATCGATGCCGACTGGTCTGCAATGAGTTTCAGAAATATTAAATTCATTAAGTCAGCTTCTGGAAGATTTACTAAGTAGCTCATGATTTAATAAAGAAGGGAGGATGGGGAGATGGGGAGAAGAGGTGATTAAGGGTTGGGGGTAAATATAATGATTAAAACAATTAAGATAGAAACACCTCTTGGTGTGATGATTGCCGGGGCAACTGATGAAGGTGTTTGTCTTCTTGAATTCAGTGACAGAAGAATGCTGAACACTGAATATAAAGACCTTGCAAAACATTTTAAAACAACAATTCAGGAGGGAGAAAACAAACATTTTAAGACTCTCAGGGAACAGTTAAAAGAATATTTTGAAGGCTTAAGGAAAGAATTCTCAGTACCGCTTGTTTTCCCCGGTTCAACATTCCAACAGACTGTATGGAAGGAACTTATGAATATCCCATATGGCACTACGCGTTCCTATCAGGAACAATCGGTTGCTCTTGGCAAACCCGATTCAATCCGTGCTGTTGCAAATGCAAACGGAATGAATCGTATTTCCATAATAATCCCTTGTCACAGGGTGATCGGTTCAGATGGTCGTCTTACAGGTTATGGCGGTGGCCTTAAAAGAAAAAGATGGTTGATTGACCACGAAAAAAAGCATTCAGGTAATGCATTTGACCTTTCACTTTTTTAAAACAATTTATTCAATAATTAATCAACACCTTAAATAAATGAAAACAATTCTCTCTCAGAAGAAATTCCTGTTCGTAATAATTCTTCTCTTAATAATTATTCTTTCGGGATGTGCAAATAATGAATCAGTTAAACTATGTCTGACCGGACACACATATGGCTTTTTAGGCGGTTTGTGGCATGGATTCATTGCTCCCTTCGACTTTATCGGTATGCTTTTTAATGATAAGATTACAATGTATGCACAGAATAATAATGGTGGATTATATGCCCTGGGATTCCTGTTAGGCAGTGGCGGCTGGGGATTCTTCGGTAGTAAAGGTGCAAGTAGAGTGAAGAGCGGCCGGGTTCATTTTCAGTCGCAGAGATTTGATAAGGCTGAAGTTGTGGAATAATAAATGTAAAAAAATCAGTTTTTGTTATGCATTATTGAAAAAAATTCTTTCCTTTGAACACAATAAAAGCAAAAATGAGGCTTACAATAAACAATTTGTGGTGGCAAATCTTACCGGCAACAGCCTGGAGGTGAGATAGTACTGTTATATTGTGTAATATATCAACGACCTGTCGGACTCCCGGCAGGTCGTTTTGTTTTTAAATCAGACTATAAATAAATTCAAAATGAGAGAATCAAAACTAATTACAAGCTTACACCCGTTTCCTCCGGGGCTGGCAGATATAATCACTCCGGTTACGATTTACCTTAAGATCAGAGATAAGTTTCCTAACACAATATTACTTGAAAGCTCTGATTATCATGGAAATAGTAATAGCATGAGCTACATCTGCTTCGATATGATGGCAGAATTTAAAGCAGAGGATTACAAAATACACATCAATTACCCCAATGGTCAACAGGAACAAATCGGGATAAAAGACAAACATACCCTGCCTGATATCTTTAATTCATTTTTAAAGTCATTTATTATTAACAGGAACACTGACCTCACAGGAATGTCTGCAAACGGGTTGTTTGGTTATACTACCTACGATGCAGTAAAATATTTCGAGGACATTGGCTTTAAACATTATGTAAATGAACAGTATAAAATCCCGGATATGTACTATTCCCTTTACAGATATATAATAGCGATCAACCATTTTAACAACCGTATTTTTCTTGTCGAAAATCTTCTCGAAGGTAATAAGAGCAGGATTGATGAAGTCAAAAGTCTTTTATGGAATCGTAGTCTCGGAGCATTCCGGTTTATGCCACTTAATAATGAATGTTCAAATATTACAGATGAGGAGTATCTCGAAATGGTAAGTAAGGGCAAAAAGCATTGTTTCCTGGGAGATGTGTTCCAGGTTGTCCTTTCCAGGCAATTCAGCCAGCAGTTTCATGGCGATGAGTTCAATGTTTACAGGGCTTTACGGAATATTAATCCTTCTCCCTATCTATTTTATTTTGACTATGGGGGATATAAACTTTTCGGATCTTCTCCCGAGGCGCAACTGGTTATCGATAAAGGAATTGCAAGGATAAATCCTATTGCAGGAACCTTTAAACGATCAGGTGATGATGAGGAGGACAGGCAGTTGGCAATTGATCTTGCTAACGACAGGAAAGAGAATGCAGAGCACGTCATGTTGGTCGATCTGGCAAGAAATGATCTCAGCCGGAATTCAGATAATGTGGTTGTAAAAACCTTTAGGGAAGTGCAGTTCTATTCACATGTCATTCACCTTGTTTCTGAGGTGACTGGTGAACTTAAAGAGGGATTTAATCCTATAAAGATTTTCGGGGATTCATTTCCTGCAGGAACTCTCTCCGGCGCACCAAAATTTAAAGCAATGGAGCTTATTGACAAAATAGAAAACCGTAATCGCGGATTTTACGGAGGCGCCATCGGTTATATCGGCTTTAACGGCGATATCAATCATGCCATAATGATCCGCTCATTTCTTAGCAGGAACAATACTCTTTATTATCAGGCCGGGGCAGGTATTGTAGCTGCCTCAGTTGAAGAAAACGAACTCAATGAGGTGAATAATAAGCTGGGAGCCCTGAAAGCAGCTATCGCGATAGCATCCGGGATATAATAATTTAAAAGAAGCAACAATGAAAATAATGGTATTGGACAATTACGACTCATTTACATACAATCTGGTACATATTCTGAAAGAATTGACCAGGGGGCCGGTTGATGTATACAGGAACGATGAGATTGGTCTGGACTACATAGGTAAATATGACAAGATTGTAATTTCTCCCGGGCCGGGAGTTCCGGATCAGGCAGGTATCACGAAGAAAATGATCAGACATTTTGCTCCCGCAAAGAGCATCCTGGGAGTTTGTCTGGGATGCCAGGCCATAGCCGAGGTATTTGGGGGCAACCTTATCAACCTTGACAGGGTTTACCATGGAGTGGAAACTAACATAAACGTAATGGACGAAGGTGATAGAATATTCAGGGAAATACCGGTAAGTTTTACAGCCGGAAGATACCATTCATGGGTAGTCAGTGAAGAAAACTTTCCCTCCGAACTCAAAATCACTGCGAAGGATGATGAAGGAATGATTATGGCTATGACACACTTAACCTACGATGTTAAAGGAGTTCAGTTTCATCCCGAATCGGTTCTTACAAAACACGGAAAACAAATACTGCTTAACTGGTTGAATCT
This sequence comes from Bacteroidota bacterium, assembly GCA_037143835.1. Taxonomy (GTDB): domain Bacteria; phylum Bacteroidota; class Bacteroidia; order Bacteroidales; family VadinHA17; genus LD21. The sequence goes on along the minus strand of JBAWXY010000114.1, from coordinate 1,555 downwards.
TTAAGTAAAAATTGGTCTTATACCTTAATAATATATGAAAGAAATTCTTCAGAGATTAACATCCCACCTCACTCTTGAAAGAGAAGAAGCGAGGAATATATTAAAAAAGATCGCTAATGGTGAATATAATAATTCGCAGGTGTCATCTTTTCTTACAGTGTTCATGATGCGAATGATAACAGTTCATGAGCTGTCAGGCTTTCGCGATGCACTGCTTGATTTGTGTCTGGCGACTGATCTTTCTGAATTTGATACTATCGATCTTTGCGGTACAGGAGGTGATGGGAAAAATACCTTCAATATTTCCACTTTGTCATCGTTTGTAGTTGCAGGAGCCGGTGGAAAAGTCGCAAAACATGGCAATTACGGGGTCTCATCAGCCTGTGGTTCAAGTAATGTGATGGAATATCTTGGGTATAAATTTACGAACAACCGGGATACTCTCAGGAATCAATTGGAAAAAGCGAACATTTGTTTCCTGCATGCGCCTTTATTTCACCCTGCCATGAAAGCAGTAGCTCCGATCAGGAGAGAACTTAGTGTAAAGACCTTTTTTAATATGCTGGGGCCCATGGTAAATCCCTCATTCCCACGGAATCAATTAGTGGGTGTCTGGAACCTGGAGACGGCAAGGCTATATAATTATATCTATCAGCAAACCGATAAAAATTTTACCATCATTTATTCGTTGGACGGGTACGACGAAATCTCGCTGACCAGTGAATTTAAAATGATTTCTAATCAGGAAGAAGAACTTCTCTCTCCTGAAAAAATCAGTTTTCCCAGGCTCACTCATGAAGAGCTGAAAGGCGGAACAACGGTGGAAGAATCGGTAAAGATTTTTTTAAATATTCTGGATGGTAAAGGTACTGCAGCTCAAAAGGCAGTAGTTATTGTTAATTCGGGCATGGCCCTGAAAAAGCTATTTCCCGGGAAAAGTTTACCGGAATGCTTTGAATCAGCAGAAGATTCATTACAGGGAGGCAGGGCAAAAAACTTATTAAGAAAACTTCTGGAACTTTAAGAAAATGGATATACTCGATAAAATTATAGCATTTAAAAGGGATGAAGTAAAAGTTAAAAAAAGGCTTTATCCTGTCAGCAAACTTGAGGATACAGTTTTCTTTAAACGTGAAATGCCTTCCTTCTATGAGGCATTAAACAAACCCGAACCTTCCATTATCGGTGAGTTTAAGAGAAAGTCTCCTTCAAAAGGAGTTATCAATTTTACTGCTAATGTAGAACAGGTGGCAAGAGGGTATCAGGAAGCAGGAATTGCAGCGATGTCAATTCTGACTGATAAAGACTTTTTCGGTGGAGAAGATCATGACCTTCAGAATGTTGCCGGGTTTACTAAACTCCCTCTATTAAGAAAGGACTTTATTGTGGATGAGTACCAGGTGATTGAATCAAAATCGATCGGGGCAGCCGCTATTTTGCTGATCGCTTCTATATTAAGTAAAAAGGAAGCTGAAAGGCTTTCCGATCTGGCTCTTAACATGGGTATGGATGTGCTTTTTGAAATCCATGATGAAAAGGATCTGGATAAGATGAA
>JBAWXY010000113.1:0-8530 GCA_037143835.1 Bacteroidota bacterium | reverse complement strand
TTCTCCCCTGTACAATATAAAGTCATCCAGGAGTCCATAGTCGAGCATCTGGTAATCCTTCCCGGCCGGATAGACTTTTACATTTCTCCAGATCCATGGTGATACAAATCCAGGTTTGGGATTATTATGATGAGGACCCAAAAGATTCTTCAGACTTCCGATAACTTTTACATCAATTTTATTTATTCCGGGTTTGATCAATCCGGTGATATCAGTTGTGTAGGGAGGAAATGCGATAACTGTTGCAGGCTGTCCATTTACAGATACTTCAGCAACGGTTCCGTTCCAGTTACCCAGACCAACCTGCCATTTTCCTTCAGCTTTTTCAATATTGAATTCTTTGCTGTAGGTTATTCCCCATGAATAGAATGGCAAGCCCTGGTTCTTCCAGCTTCCTGTGGTGTAAACAGAAGCCGGGGCTTCAATTACCCAGCCTTTTACAGCAGGCTTCACCGAAAAATCACCAACAATATAAACCGGTTCAACCTCTGCATGAATCTTCATAGGTGAAGTTTTCAGAGTTATAGTGTTATCACCTGATTTTACATTCATTCCGATATTTAAAACTCCGAACGACCTGTCGAGCCACCATTTGCCCTCTTCCGGTTTTAACTCAGTTCCGTTTACAGAAACCGTCCATAAATTGGTCCGTTCAACAACAGCTTTCAGATTACTAAAATCAAATTTACCCTTAATTGTAAAATGATATGTTGCAGTAAAACCTGTGTTAAGACCGAAAGTATCCCTATCAACAATATTTGTCCTGAACTGAACAGATGTGTTCCAGGGATTGCCGTTTTTGAATCCATGATATTTAAAGACTTTATCGGCTGCGTTGTATGTGTGAAGATCTTTTTCGAACTCATTACCAACCTCAATATCACAGAAATCGATCATCAGTGCGTTCTCTTCGTTTCGTGTAACCGTGACATGTGAGGATGACTGGATAGGATTCAGGTTCAGTGTTTTTACCGGTACCGGATAATCTGCCTGTTTTACGTTTGGAATAAAAAGCAAAAGACTTCCTGCCTGAGGGATAGAGTAGGAGAGACTTATTTTATCACCATCCTGTTGGTTGGGATAGCCATATACCTCACCTGATAAAGTGTTCATCTCAATTGCATCTTTACCATTTATTTTAAGCGAACCATTCACAGTTTCGGTAAGACTTGAGTTTACAAGAAAAGCAATCTGCCCGTCAGCCAGTATCCTGCGATGATGATAAAGTGCTCCACCTGTTACCCCTTCAAATCCGAGGCCAGGAATGGTGAAGTACTTTGAAATAACCTCAGGAGTTAAATTATCGATAATGATTATCTTATCAGCTTTCTTGTTAAAAAACTCTTTCAATCCTTCGCTAAAGGAACCATTAACAAGTGTCGGTACTGAGAAAGCAATCAGAGTGCCTTCGTTCGAAACGAATCTCTCGAGAAGCTTATAGGTAGCTAGATCGAGGTTCTCTGTCATGGGAGGGATAACAACCCTTGAATAGCTTGTCTGCCCGATAACAAACTTACCTTTTGAAACACTTCCCATATCTTTGATCATATTTTCCGAGCCCAGATCATATTCTACCTGGCTTTTTTCGAGTTTTGTTACAAGTGTCTGGAAAGCCTGTCCAATCACAGCATATTTTTGATTTCGTTTTACGTAAGAGTCATATAACCAGGCAGATGTGGTAGGTTCAAGAATCAGAATGTCGTTTATCTGTCTCCCTGCCGATAATGCCAGCGATAGCCTTGCATAATGGTCATTCAGATATTTGTAGTTGTTCCACCATGGCTCATGGTAGTCGAAGGAAGGAGGGTAGTCATATTTTCTGGCTCCGGCAAGAGTGAAATAGGTAAGATGCTGGTTCATCAGATTAACACCCAGGGCATATTCCCAGTCGCCATTGCGTTTCATATCGGTAAATGTCAGGTCCCAGCCTGATCCACCGTATGTCTCACTAAGTTTTCTCTGTCTACCGGTCTGGTTTGCTGCGCTGGCCAGCTCCTTAACTGATCTTACATTTCCAAACTGAGCTTTGGCCGTGGAATCATCCCATTGATTGAAAAGCATATCGATTGCAGGAACCTGGTGCCAGGCATACATAGCCATATTATCGCCACCAGGACGCATATTAGGCCACTCATGCTCCCAGTAATGGCCGGTGAACTTAATACCTTTTTCTTCACAATATGCATTCCATGGTTTTGCCCATCTGTCGATGAATAGCTGAAGCAGAGTCTGAGTATAATTATGCCTGATCTTTTTCCAGTCACCAACCTCTTCATACAGCGAAGGCAACTGAGTTTTAAGATCATAATGCCATTGCTTCATGAAAACTTCAAACAGGTCGGGTGTCCAGCGGATGCCGCCAGGTGAGTTGATCTGAGGCTCATCGGTAAATGTTCCGAGAACGGTTTTTCCGAATTCTGTACCAAGGTACTTCTCATAGCCTGTCATAGTTACCTCGATAAATTTCTGAGTAACACCCGGATAGAGAAGGTCAACGTATGAAAATCCGCCATACCAGTCCGTTTTGGCATTATATGTTTTTAAGAAGAGAAGATATTTTCCTGTTTTTCCCTTTTCATTTGAGAGTGAAGCAGTAATATCTGTGAAAGTTCTATTTTCTTCTTTCAGACAGAGAAAATATTTGTCGCAGGTATCGGGAAGAGTTACAAATTTTGACATTTTCAGACCCTGTCCCTGGTTATACGATTCGGGCATTACATCAGGAACATGTCCGCCTGCAAAACCGCTGGGATAGGAGTTTTCGTCATATATCCATACATTCATTCCCAGTTCTTTGCCTTTTTCGACTGTATATTGATAAAGTTCGAACCAGTTTTCCGAAAGGTACTCGGTAATTAATCCGGGGCGCGGATGAATAATGACTTGGGATGAGCCGGCATTTTTAAAACTGATCATGTAGTTGTCGATCTCCTCTTTTGTAATTTCAGCATTCCATACAAAGAAGGGAGCCGTTGTGTATTCTCTTGGTGGTTCGCTGAACTGCGATGAAAGTGTAGCAAAGTCAGGGACTTTGACCTCATTGATAACAGCTTTTTTGCAGGAATAAATTAGTGTTCCTGAGAGAATGACAATAATGAGAGCTACGATGTTCAGTTTTAAAGATTTCATGGTTATTTCAGGTATTTAATCAATGATTAAAACAGGATGAAGGTTGCAATAAAGTTAGTGGAAATAAATCAATTGTTAAAATTTCCCGGATAATCTTAAGCTAAAATTCCTCTGAGGCTGGATGTCTCCCGGACGGCCCATGTATTCTGTATTAGTGATGTTTTTTACTGCCAGAGAGAGACTTAAAACCTTATTAATCTTATATCCCAGGTTGCCATCAATGAGAAAGTATCCTGTATTATTTTCGAGCCAGTATCCGTAAAATCCCGGCAGGATGCTCTCCCTGGTGCTTTCATTCAAAAAAACATTATCAATACTTAATATTTTTGATTTTGCATATACACTTAAACCAAAATCAAATTTTTTATAAGAAGTATTTAAACTGATTTTAGCAGAATGTTTTCTTCTGTATTTCAGGTATGTGTCTGTATTTTTATGGGTTACCTGATTGAATTCAACAGGATAGATATATGTATAACCCCCGCTTAGGGTGGCATTAAAATCGCCAAAAGCTCTGTTTAGTATGAACTCCATCTCATAGCCATATACTCTCGATTGTTCTACATTTGTTGCCTGAAAACCAAAATCATAGACTTCGGTGACAGGATCAGGATAATTGCTAAATACATATTCAATAAGGTCACTATTCTGTGAAAAGAACACTGAGAAATCAGCCTGGCCTTTAGTTTTGCCCATCAATACTCCCTGTTTAATACCAACCTCGGAACTCCATCCCGATTCAGGCTGGACATAAGGATTAGGGAAGATTTTTACAGAACCCAGAGTAGTTGAGGCATGTTTTTCTGCGATCGATGGATAGCGATACCCTTGTCCGAATGATGCTCTCAGGAAGGTATAATCTGCAGCCTGCCAGTTTATACCTGTTCTGAATATCGGGACAATTTTATCATTTTCCCTGTCAAGGGAATTCTGTTCAACACGTAAACCTGCAACCAGCTTCAGCCTTGGAATAGGGTTCGCTTCCAGTTGTGTGAAAACAGCCCTATTTATTCCGTCATGATCGCCATAGAAGTTTGAAAGGACTTTACTGTAATTCTCTGATACTCCTGCTGTAAAGTTCATGAAATCAGATAACCTGTAATACAACTGATATTCGGTGTAGAAAGAAAATGCATATGAATTGTTCTCGTCTCTTACAGGAAATCTATTGTTCGATGATTGTAAACGAATACGAAGATCATGTTTAAACCGGCCGAAATTGTTAAATGATATATAAGGATCTATAGCAAAGAAACTGCCATGGAGCAGTGGAACACTTGAGGTATCCTGCTTCAGTGCACCCCTATTTGCGTCTTCCCAAAGAATGAAATCTCTCTTTGCAGTGAAACCGGTGTTGATGTTTAACCCATAAACCAGTCCCTTAACTTTTTCGTTATAGTGTTTAAGCCTGAGACTGATCCTCCCGAGTTTTTCATCATTATATTTTCTGTACCCGTTGTCAGTCAAAAGATTAAGACCTAAACCCAGGTCAGTTTTTCCGATCTTTTGAAGATGAGAAAAGGATACTGTGGAAAAAACTCTCGGTGAATCCCACCATATCCAGTTTTTATTATCCGGTTTGCCGTATATTCCTGTTTCTGCAAAGAACTGAGTATTAGGGATATTTGTTGCATTAGCTGTACGAAAGTTTATAATACCATTTAATGCTGAAGAGCCATAGAGAACCGATGATGCTCCTTTTATTATTTCTATCTGGGAAATATTCTCAAGCGGTAAAAACTGCCATTTAATGCTACCTGCATCGGGTGATAATACGGGTAATCCGTCAATCAAAGCAAGTACCCTGCTTCCCACACCATAACTGAAACCGCTTCCTCCCCTGATGGAGGCTTGTCCGTCGAGCACTTCAATTCCGGGAGTTTTATTAATCAGTTCCTGGGCATCGGTTATATGGGTTTTCAAAAAATCACCCGATTTGATAATATCCATAGAAACAGTCAGCTCCGCAACTTTTTGTTCTGTTTTATTTGCGCTCACAACGATCTGCCCGATCTCCTGAAGTTCCATATCTAATCCGACATTCAGTTCAATAGTATCATTTGATATTATGTTAATTGATCTTTCAGCCGGCTTGTAACCTATGAACTGGAAGGCAATATTTAATCTGCCGGGAACGGATTTAATTAAAAAAAAGCCATACTGATCAGTGGTTGTACCCTGATTTTTTTCATAAATCACATAGCCCCCGTGGAGCGGTTCAAGAGTATTATTATCAAATACTTTACCCTTAACTATTGCCTGAGAAAAAACAATGTTTAAGGTCGAACTTATAAATATTGTTATGACAATCAGAGTGTACCGCATTACTTAGCCTTGAAGGTCATCCGGAGATTGGTGGGGACACCAAGCGGATCCGGGTAAATGGTTGTAACTTTCAGTGAGGTTTTCGTTAACTCGGCTATTTTGGTAGTCACTGGAAAGGGCAGAGAATCTGTTTCAATAACAATATTAGTTTCGTTATAAGCAAATCTCCAGGTTCCGGTATAAATACCAAAATAGCCGGTACCATCCTCATTAAATTTGAATTCTCCTTTGAAAATTTTCAGCATTCCGTCAGGACCACTTGCATCAACCTTATTTGCAAGAAGACTATCGCTTACCCAGATAGGGCCTGTCAGAAAGTTAAAAGGTTCAGAATGAGAATCTTTTTTGCAGGAAGAAAAATAAAAGCAACCTGAAATGATCAATAATAATGCAAGGTTTTTCATAGGATCTGTTTATATATAGGTTCCTTATATTATCATAACAACATAACTATGTGTCAGTTGATTTTAATACTAATTATATGTATCAAAGTTAGGAAAGATTATTTAAATAGAAATGTTTCTATAATAAAGGATGAAATATCAGAAGTATTTTAGTATCAATCCATTACTAAAAAGCGCAGAACTCAGGGCTCAGAGCACAGTTTTTAATTTGTTTATTTAAGGGCTTTTCTGAAGTTAGTTATTTTCTTACTTATTCCTGCTGATCTCAGTTGTTCAGCAAACTTGAAGAATTTTTTTTCTTCTGCTTTGTTAGCATAGTCAAATAGTCTATCGGATATCAGATTGGCATCTTTCCAGATATCCAGTTGTTCAAACCTGAAGTCTTCCATATCAAATATAAAATAGCAATTACTATGAATATATACCCTATTCTCTGAGCCCTGAGCTTATTCTTATATTTCCCTGATCTTTATATTCTTAAATGAAACGAAATTCCCATGTTCCTGCAGGAGTATTCTTCCTTCCTTTACTTCTCCGAAACCAGGTGATGTTTTGAACTTACTGGTTGCAACCAGTTCCTTCCATTTATTGTTTCCTCTTTCATATTTAACAGTCATTTGTCCGTTGAGCCAATGCTGAACCTTGTTACCATTTACTATTATTATCGCCCTGTTCCATTTATCCGGACCATTATCCCTTGTATTTTTCGGGGCTATAAGATCATAGAGACCAGCCAGGGTGCGGTTACCTGCAATACCAAGTTTGGCATCGGGATGAAGTTTATCGTCGAGAATCTGGTATTCACAGCCAATAGATGCTAAGGCTCCGTTATTTGTTTCAGTATCAATGAAGTATTTTATTCCGCTGTTGGCACCCGGTTTATACATAAAATCAACGATCAATTCGAAGTTTTTATACTTGTCTACAGTTACAATATCACCACCGCCATTTGCACCCCTTGTTTCAGGATTTATTATAAGTGTCCCATCTTTTATCTCCCATCCGCTTGGCGGGAAGCTTTTAGTTTTTGCATTCATCCATCCTGCTGATGTTTTTCCGTCAAACAGGAGCTTCCAACCCTTTTTCACTTCCCTGTCAGTAAGTGTGTTATTAAGGTCTTTCTTAATGAGGTTTTCCCTTTGTCCGTTTAATGTGGTTCCTGTAATTATAAAAAGGAACAGTGTGGCAAGTAAATAAGTTAGTCTCTTCATTGTTATATGGTTCAATAATTATTCTTATATATTTTAAGTTATCAAAGGTCAGAAAGATAGTAATATTATTTCAGTTTACTCAGGTTCCAGTTAGGGTACCACTTAATAACAGGGTTTCCATTTTTCCATTCAACAGGTAGCCTTGTAACCTTGTCCCTTAAGTTCATGGTGAAACCACATCACGAACTTTCCGGTTTTCTTATTATAAATGACTTTTGGGCGTTCAATAACACATCCGGGTAAAAGCAGACCGGCAGTGTCGTCGATGACCCTTAAAGCAAGTCCCTCATTTTTCCAGTTCAGAAGATCTTTTGATGAATAGCAACTGACTCCATAATGACTCCTGTCTTTTTCGGAACGTGGAAGTCTTGATTCACTGAACCAGAAATAGGTACCATTATAGTATAGTATACCTCCTCCGTGAGCATTAATATGTTTACCCTCCGTATCGGGCCATATCAATCCTGGTTTAATTAAGTTGTTCTTATCCTGACAATTAATTGTAAGACAGATAAATATAGAAGCAATTGAAATAACTGCTTTTCTCTGGTTTGCTTTCATTTGAAGAGAAATTATGGGTTATAAATAAAATTTCTTAGTGCAACTTTGTGTCTTCGTGTCAAGTTACCTGTTTTAACAAAGATAATTATTCAATTAACCTGAGGAATATGTTTTAGAATATGGTTGTTTCATCATTAATGTTTCATATTTTTGAGATTATTAACCTGAAAAAATTATGGAAAAGCAGAGAATTTTAAAAGGACATTTAATTTTGATGTTACTGGTAATATTTGGTTTTATTGCCCAAAATGGAATATCACAACCGGTTGTTGGGCTTGATAACTGGTACAATCGCGAAACCAATGCTAAAACAGGGAAACCATTCCACTACCTTTGGACTGACACCGAGTTCAGCGGTTATTCCCGCTGGGGGGAAATATTTACCGGCAGGGGAGCAACACTTACGACTCTTGGAAGACCCTATGCAAGTGTCCTAAGTAAAATTAATGTTTATATAATTGTCGATCCCGACACTACAACAGAAACACCAAAACCAAATTATTTAGTTCCCGTAGATATTAAGGCGATAAAACGATGGGTTAAAAAAGGTGGGGTTCTGGCAATATTGGCAAACGATGCACCAAACTGTGAGTTCACACATCTTAATATGCTGATGTCACAATTCGGAATGACCTTTAACCATGTTACATTACATCCGGTTACCGGTACCAATTTTGAAATGGGTGCCAGTAAAAATCTTCCTGATCATCCTCTTTTTAAAGGAGTTACCAAAATTTATATAAAGGAGGTCTCTGACATTAATCTCTCGGGAAAAGCAAAAGCTATTCTGACTGAGAACGGCAAAGTCCTCATAGCAGAAAACAAGTATGGCAAAGGATATGTTTTTGCAATCGGCGATCCATGGATCTATAATGAATATATTGATCATGACCGTCTTCC
>JBAWXY010000112.1:0-8605 GCA_037143835.1 Bacteroidota bacterium | reverse complement strand
GCCTGACGCCTGATGCCTGATGCCTGTCGCCTGTCGCCTGAATTTATATTTAAGAACATAAAAAAATTCCTCCTTTAACTATTCTCATGTAGAATAATAAGACGTACCTTCATACCAGAAATTTCTTAACCTTTTTAATATTACAGCAATGAAAAACAAAAGAATGGTTTATCTGAAATGTGGATTTTTTATCGTATTAAGTATCCTGATATCGGCAGTATCATTTGCGCAGAGTGCAGCAAATTTCTCAGGGTCATGGGCATTTAATGAATTGAAGAGCAATCTGGGCGAAGGCGGATTCCGCATGATATCACAAAAACTCACAATCACCCAGGATGACAAGAGCTTTACACTTGAAAGATCTTTCACAGGACAGGATGGTGAAGAGAGAAAAACGTCGGAAACTTACACTCTCGATGGTAAGGAATCTGTGAACCCTGTATTCAATACTTCAAAAAAGTCAACAGCGAAATGGGCTGCTGACAAAAAATCTCTTACCGTTTCATCAGTGATGGTTTTTGAAATGAATGGTGAAAAAAACGAGATCAAAACAGTTGAGGTATACAAACTTGCAGATGCTGATAAAACTTTATCGGTTGATTCCCAGTCAACATCATCAATGGGTGAGAGGAAGGCGTCACTTGTTTATGATAAAAAGTGAGCGCCATATTTTATAATGAGTATCTGCATAAAAAACATTCTTTAATTAGTTATGGCTTCGTCGAGTCCGCTTTGCTACGGATCTTCGTCTGCCTTTTACTTTAAAATACCTGAACTATGAAAACAATTCTTATCTTTTTCGTAACTGCTTTGGCTTCATTATCAATTACATCGTGCAAAGTTGAACCCAAAATTGAACCTGTACAAAAAACAGATATTTCTGAATTTATCGGACAATGGACCATTGATATTGATGGCGGTTCGGTAGGCTGGCTTGAAGTACGTCAGGAAGAAAGCTATCTCGATGCAGATATCCTCTGGGGAGGAGGTAGTGTTTTACCTGTTTCAGGCATCTTCCTTGCAAAGGACCAGATTCTTATGGTTCAGCGTTCAAACAATGTTGTCAGAAAGAGAGACGAAAACAACAATCCTATTAAAAGCCAGGTAGTTACTGATTGGATGGAGATCATAAAAAATGGAGAGAAAATTAACGGAATCCTATTATCTCCGCGCCGGAACGGATTAAGTGTTGATACAACCTCATTCGTCGGTACAAAGTTGCCCCCCGTTCCACCGGCTCCCGATGTGGCTAACCTTAAGTTTGGAACTCCAATAGCTTTGTTTAATGGCAAGGACTTAACAGGATGGAAGTTGATTAATGAAAAGCAGACAAACGGTTTTAAGGTGGTCGATGGTGTGATGGTGAATGATCCGGTCCAGACAGAAGGAGGAATAAGGGTTAGCTATGGTAACATCAGAACTGAACAGGAATTTGAAGATTTCAATCTCAAGTTAGAAGTAAATGTACCGGCAGGAAGCAATAGCGGTATTTATCTGCGTGGAATGTATGAAATTCAGGTTTTGGATTCATATAAAAAGGAACTTGACTCACACAATATGGGAGCGCTTTACAGCCGTATAAAACCTTCCTTAAATGCTGAGCAACCTGCCGGAACATGGCAGTCACTGGATATTACCCTTTGCGACCGCCATGTAACCGTTATTTTGAATGGTACAAAAATCATCGATAATCAGCCGGTATATGGGACTACAGGTGGCGCCATGAAATCGGATGTTTTTACACCAGGACCTCTCTATCTTCAGGGAGACCATGGAAAAGTTGAGTACCGGAATATTATACTGACTCCTATTGTCAAATAAATAATATACCGGTTTAATTACCGGATTCAAATAATGCTGTCCATCTGAAACCAATTTCATGAGCAGATATATTTTTCTGTTTATATTTTTATTTTCCATTTTTAACGGATCGGGTCTTTACGGAATTGAGCCTTATGATTCTGAATCCGTACGTTTTAAAATATATGAGCAGGATACCCTGAAGGAAAGCCAGATTCTTTATAATGGAATATTGTGGAGAAACCGTTATTACAAAATCAGGGAAGATCAATTCCTTTTTTCCAAAGAGTTTCTATCCGGTAACTTATCAATTAATGGTCAGTCATTTAAAAATTTGAATATCAGATATGATATTTATAATGATGAAATAATGATACCCACGAATCATGGGGTAATTCTGCAATTGAATAAGGAAATGGTTGATAGCTTTACTATCAACTTTGATAATAAAGCATATAAGTTTACTAAAATCAAGGATGATAGTGTAAAGGGTTTTAACGGTTATGTCAATGTTCTGTATAAAGGTAAAAATGCTCTCTATGTCAAATACAAAAAAGAAATTGATTTTCTTGCCGTTGAAAGAAAGTTCGATATGTTTTATCAGATTCACCGGATTTATTTTGTAAAAGACAGTATTGTATATCAGGTGACCGGTAAAGGTGACCTGCTCAAGGTTTTAAATGAAGATAAGGTGCAAATCAGAAATTACATTAAAAAAAATAAGTTTAAGATTTCAAAGAAAAGACCTGAAAGCTTTATACCCGTTATCGTTTATTATGATAGTATAAGCCAATAGATTAGTTTTTATGAAACTAAAGATCCATATACTGATTTTAATATTGACCTTAACCTGCAATCTGGAGGCTCAGGAAAAATATAAGATATCCTGGGATTATAAAGATCTTTCATTTAAGGAATTTGTGACCAGAACTGAAAGCCTTTTTGCTGTAAAATTTTTTTATAAAGATGAATGGGTTAACGACCTTAAGTTGGCCGATTATCCTGGTTGTATGTCATTGCCATGCGTAATGGAAAACCTTCTGAGGGGAACTTCACTCTATTATTATATTGATGATTCAGGAAATATAGTTATTACAAGAAATTATACTGTTAAAATATCAAATGCATCAATAGAAAAAGAGAATAACTTCATTCCTCCGACTGATTATCCGGACTCCGGTGAAAACCAGCAGATGACCGTAAATGTATTTGTGGAAGTCGGAAATCCTGCTGAAAGATATAAGCCGGGAAAAGTTATTATCTCAGGATATATCACAAACAGGGACACAAAAGAGCCGGTTGCGGGAGTAACAGTTTTCATTCAGAAACTTTCAATAGGAACAATTTCCAATGAGTATGGATTTTATACCTTAACCATGCCTCGGGGAATTCACCTGCTTCAGTTTTCATTCATCGGAATGAGAGAAAAAATGATCAACCTGAATCTTAACGGAACTGGTGAAATGAATGTGGAGATGAACAGTATGCTCATACCACTTAAAGAAACTGTTGTTTCTGCTCAGAAAAATATGACACTCCAGCGATTTGAGGTTGGCGCTGAAAAGATCAATATTACATCATTCAGATTATTACCGACCTCCATGGGTGAATCAGACATAATAAAAAGTGTCCTTTTAATCCCGGGTGTACAATCGGTTGGAGAAGGATCAGCAGGTTTCAACGTAAGAGGAGGTTCTGCAGACCAGAACCTTATCCTTTTATATGGTGCACCAGTATACAATTCCTCTCATTTTTTCGGATTCTTTTCAGCAGTCAATTCCGATATCATTAAAGATGTTACCTTATATAAAGGTGGAATCCCCAGCCGGTATGGCGGAAGGATATCTTCTGTACTTGATATCACTTCAAAAGAAGGTAATAGAAAAGAGTTTGCAGGGAATGCGGGAATAAGTCCGATAACAACCCACTTAATGGTTGAAGGGCCCTTGATAAAAGATACCCTGACCTATCTTCTCACTGCGCGAACCACTTACTCAAACTGGATTTTTGGTTTAATTGATAATGCATCTCTTCAAAGGAGCAGGGCATCATTCTATGATTTTAACGGAAAAATAACCTATGACCTGAATAAAAACAATAAAATAGATTTCTCATCTTATTATAGTCACGACGCTTTCCGGTTCAATTCTGACACTGTTTACAGTTATGACAATAATATTTTTGTTTTAAAATGGCGACATTTTTTCAATAGCAGGTTTTTTTCCGCACTTTCAATAAACAATAGTTTGTATAATTATGACATATCCAGTCAGGATGTTGCTACAGAGGCTTTTATTCTGTCTCATAAAATAAACAGCACCGGACTGAAAGCTGATTTCAACTGGTTTCAGGGAAGGAATGAAATCAATTTTGGTGTTGACCTGAACAAATATACCATAATGCCCGGGAGCTACCTTCCTGCAAGCGATTCATCTCTCGTAATTCCACATATTATTGAAAAGGAAAGGGCATGGGAAGGGGCTTTATATATCGACGATAAATTTATCCTGACAAATTTTATGTCGATTAACGTTGGAATGAGAATGTCCACATTTTACTCTTTAGGCCCTGGGTCGGTTATGATTTATAACCCTGAGTATTCAAAAAGCAGATCGACTATTATAGATACCATTAACTTCAAATCAGGTGAAGTTTCAAGCAGGTATGCCGGGCCTGAGTTGAGAATGTCATTGAATTTCAGGGTAAACGACAAGAGCTCTTTTAAGATCAATTATAACAGAACAAGGCAATATTTACATTTGCTGTCAAATTCAACATCGATATCCCCGACAGACACCTGGAAACTAAGTGATTATTATCTGAAACCTCAGGTTGGGGACCAGTTTGCAATCGGCTTTTACAAAATGCTGTTTAAGAACAGCTTTGAAACTTCAGCTGAGTTATATTATAAGGAAATTAAAAATATGGTCGATTTTAAGGGAGGAACAAGGCTTATAATGGATGAAAAAATTGAAAAAGATATTATAAATGTAAAAGGTAAAGCTTATGGTCTGGAACTGATATTTAAAAAAACTGAAGGAAAGGTTCGATATAGTATAGGTTACACATACGCCAGAATCTTTATTAAGAGCCTTGGTAATTTCAGTGAGGAGATGATTAATTCAGGCAAATGGTTCCCTGCGAATTTTGATAAACCAAATGATCTTGTTGTTACCTTTAACTATCTCTTATCACGACGATTCAGTTTTTCATCTAACTATACATGGAGCACGGGCCGTCCAATAACCTATCCTGTTGCTACTTATCATATCAGTGATAAGATTCTGGTGCATTATTCGGACCGGAATAAATACAGAATTCCTGATTATTCCCGACTTGATCTTTCTTTCAGTGTAAGTGGAAATCTCAAGTCGCGTAGAATTGCCCATCCAAACTGGACGTTCTCGGTTTATAATCTTCTTGGAAGACAAAATGTTTATTCAATTTATTTTAAAAAGGAGGGAGAACTCGTTAAGGGTTACAAGTTGTCGGTGTTTGGCAAAGCTATCCCATCTGTAACTTTTAGTTTTGACTTTTAAACCAGTTATGAAAACTATACAGCAAATAATATTATTTTCATTTTTACTTCTTCTGAACAGTTGTATTGTACAATTTATTCCTGAAACCGATGAGGAAAAGGAACTGCTTGTTGTTGAGGGTTTAATTACTGATCAGCCGGGGGCTAATACAGTAAAACTATCAAAATCCCTGCCTCTGGGGAGGAAAAATGTTGCAAAACCTCTGAAGGGATGTATAGTTAAGATTTCCGATGATATGGGAAATACTTACAGTTTAAAAGAGACAGTAGCCGGGACATATGTTACAGACCCGGCAAAATTTCAGGGTATAATAGGAAGATGGTATACTTTGCATATCAATACAAACACCGCTTATAATAATCTTACCTATGAGTCATTCCCTATGGAGATGAAGCCTGTTCCTCCGATCGACAGCATTTATTATGAAAAAATGGTCATCAAAGAAAAGTATGAGGTCAGCCCACCCGCTGAGGGTTGCCAGATTTACTTAAACACTCACGATCCTGAAAACAGTTGTAAGTTCTACAGATGGGAATACTCTGAGACCTGGGAATTCAGACTTCCCTATACTGTTCCAAACAATGTATGCTGGATTTCAAATAATTCTGATAGAATCAATGTCAAAAGCACATCTGTCTTAGAGGAAGACAGGATAAACAAGTATCCATTAATTTATATTTCAAACAATACTGACAGGTTGAAAGTAAAATACAGCATTTTAGTGAATCAATACTCCCTGAATGAAGACGAATTCGTATACTGGGAGAAATTACAAAATATTTCTGAACAGGTAGGAGGCCTTTATGATATAACTCCTTCTTCTATTCCCAGCAATATCTGGTGTCTTGAGGATCTAAATGAAAAGGTTTTGGGCTATTTCAGTGTTTCAGCAAGCTCATCTAAAAGGATTTTCATAAAAGATTATTTTTCAGGTTTGATTGACCTATATAATGACTGCATTGCTGATACTATTTTCGGTGGTGGCCCTATTCCAAATCTGAATACATCTGTTTGGGTAATTATAGATAACCCATTTCCACCACCACCTACCAGAGTAATTACATATAACAAGGGTTGCGCAGATTGTTCTGTAAGAGGTACAACCAAAAAACCAATTTTCTGGAGAGATGATAAATAAAAAATTATCTACGAAAGTATTTTAAATGACAAAAAAATTAAAACCGGCTATCCTTTTTCTTATATTTTTTCTGCTTCTGCAAGGTGCTTATGGTCAGATACAGATGAATGTGACAGATTATCTTAGTCAGCGGTTTTTAAGATACTGTGAATCTGTACCAAGAGAAGAAATATATGTCCATTCCGACAGGGAAGAGTATGTAGCCGGAGAAGATTTATGGTTTAATGTATATCTGATCGACAGACAAAGGTTAAAGCCTTCATTAAATAGCAAAATTGTCTATTTTGAATTGCTGAATCCTGAAAACCTGCCGGTGGTGCAAAAGCGGATATGGATTGATGAAGGTAGCGGCCCGGGGCAAATTGTTTTACCCGACACATTAAGCACAGGGACCTATACAATCAGAGCATATACCAGCTGGATGAAAAATTTTCTCCCTTATAATTGCTATATGAAGGATATTAAGGTTTACAATTCATTTAGCACGAAAGCATTTAAGGGAAAGCTAAGTTCAGGCAATATCCCGGATGGAGAAACCGGTACTGAAATCAACCGGGGGACAACTGAAGCAGGACTGACCCTGAAAGTAAATAATCTTAAACCGGATACTTTAGAAATATTTGTTAATGCTGATGAAAATTACAGCTCTGAAAACAGTAATCTTTTTTATCTGTTTATTCAGACTCATGGAATAATTGATCATGTAAGTTCTGAAAGGATGCCGGAGGGGAACATAAAAATCGCTCTTCCTAAAACGCTACTGACTGCCGGTATCAATCATGTAACAGTATTTGATTCAAAAGGCCGGCCAATAAGAGAAAGGTTTATTTATACCAAAGGTAAGGAAAAACAATTACTGGCTCTTAATTCGATCGACAGCTGTAATGTCAGGAATAAAATTACCCTCGGAATTGAGATGGGTAATGAATTATCCACAACATTGAATACAACAAATCTAAGTATATCCGTCGCTCCTTTAACCAATGATCCTGAGAACGTGGAACTTAATGATTATCTGATATTTGGTACAGAGTTCGGATTATTTCCATGGAATACGATTGAAGGAAGAAAAATTAGCGAGCTTCCTCCGGAAATCATGGATAGTCTTCTTTTAACTGTTAAGAGTAACTGGATTAATTGGAGAACGATATTATCCGATGATATGCCTGTTTTTAAATATCAGGTAGAAAAAGAGGATCATTATCTTTTAGGAAAACTATTAACCAGGGATCAGCAGGCAGCAGATTCTGATGAGTATCTTCTGCTGTCAACCCCTGGAAAAGTGGCCGTATTTCAATATGCCAGAACAGATAATAAAGGGAATTTCAGCTTCAAAATTCATATCGATGAAGGGCTTAAAGATTTAATAATCCAGCCGGATGATGTAACTAAAAATCACAAAATAATCATTGAATCTTCATTTTCGGATCAATATCTTCAATCTGAGTTATGGGTTGATTCAACCAACAAACCGATACCTCCCCATATTTCAAGGTGGAGTGTTAACTATCAGGTGATGAAAATTTATGGATCTTCTTCCATCGGAGACCCTGTGACTCCCGTTTTTCCACAACTAAAGCCAAAAAGATTCTATGGGAAGCCTGCTGTTGAACTAAATATGGCAGATTATATTAAACTGCCTGTAATGCAGGAGGTCTTTTTTGAACTTATACCTGGTGTATTCTTAAAGAATAAAAAGTCTGTTTATGAGATTTTAATAGCTGATCCTGTTGATAATAAAACTTATGAAGTAGTCCCTGGCTTACTGATCGATGGGGTTATTATTAATGATCCATCAATTATTGCTAATCTTGATCCTGAAATTGTTGAAAAAATTGATGTAGTGAAGGAAAAATATTTTGTTGGTGATTACTTATTCTTTGGTATAGTAAATGTAATTACAAAGTCTGGTGATTTTGGTAGTGTTACACTTCCTGGCTATGCAACCAGGCTACCTTATAGAATAATTGATCCGGTAGTATCATTTTTATCACCTGATTATTCGTCAGCAGAAATGAAGAATAGCCGGATTCCGGATTTCAGAAATACACTCTATTGGAATCCATCCGTTAAGCCCGATAAAGATGGTAAGGCAAGAATTGAGTTCTGGACTTCTGATATTACATCT
>JBAWXY010000111.1:0-8662 GCA_037143835.1 Bacteroidota bacterium | reverse complement strand
GTAGTCCATAGGGGAATCGAACCCCTGTTAACAGGATGAAAACCTGACGTCCTAGCCACTAGACGAATGGACCGTGCAAAGAACTTTAAAATGCGGATGCAAAGAAAGGATGTTTTTTTTGATCCGCAAAATATTTTGACCTAAAAAATGTCTGATTGAAAAGGTTCTGTTATTCAACTAAACTTGTAAACTCAAAACCATTAAAATCTCCTGAGCTCATAAAAAGATAAACCGGGCTTGAATAATTCAGGGTTTTTATAAAAGAAAACATTTCTTCAGAGTTGTCATATACTCTGATATTTGCACTGTCAAAAGCCTTATTTACAGCTTCTTTGGAAAGAAACTTCAGCTTCTTTAATTCAAGAGCATGAGGGTTAAAATAAACAAATGCAACCGTAGCATTCGCGAGGGTTCCCTTATAAAGAGGCAAAAAGTCATTATTCAGACTTGAATAGGTATGCAACTCGAGGCAGGCAATAATCTCCCTTTCAGGATACCTTGAAGCAATCGCATCCACAGTGGCTTTTACCTTTGATGGGGAATGTGCGAAATCGAGATAAACCACACCATTTTCAATCTCTTTCAGTTTCTGCAGTCTCTTTGATGTACCTTCAAAGCTCTTTATAGCTTCATAAAAATCATCTTCCGTAACACCGGCAGCAAGACATGCCTCCCTGGCCGCAGAAAGGTTTTGCATGCATTCCCAGTATAACAGCGTCGATATCAGCAGATATCTTGCCGGGATCCCATCCGAACTTTTCTGGAAGAAGCCCATACTTAGCCAGTCTCGATCTGGAAGGTTCGAATATCTCATCATCAGAACCTGTTACGATATATCCCTTTTTCTGCAGAGCAATTGCCAGGTTATGCATTACCGCGCCACCAATGGCAATGAAGTGAACTTTCATCTATACATCACATATCTGGATGCACTTCCGCAATGACTCCAGTTTGTCTTTTTGAGCCGGTACAAATTCCTGACCAACAAATCCTTTATATCCGGTTTTTACAATAGCATTCATAATTGCCGGATAGTAGAGCTCCTGGGTTTCATCAAGCTCGTGTCTTCCCGGCACACCTCCGGTATGAATGTGGCCTATGTACGGACTATATTTTGTTATTGTGTCGATAACGTTTCCTTCCATTATCTGCATGTGGTAAATATCATAAAGAAGTTTAAATCTCTCAGATCCAACCATTTCGCACAGAGCTGAACCCCATGTTGTTTTGTCGCATTGATAGTCTTTATGTCCATAGCTGTTCAGGAGTTCCATGATGATCGTTACCCCATATTTTTCAGCAGTCGGCATAAGTTTTCGCAAACCTTTGGAACAATTTATCAGCCCTTCATTATCATTCTGACCTTCACGATTACCCGAGAAACAGATCAGGTTTGGAACGCCTGCTTCTGCTGCTTTCGGGATCATAGTCTCAAAATCAGTAATCAGTTTTTCATGATTGGCAATGCGGTTAAATCCTTTAGGAATACCCCAGTCTGTTGCATAACCTACTGCACATTTAAGTCCGGCTTTCTTAACTGTAGCCCAATCCTTTTCGCCAAGCAATTCAATAGATTCGATACCCATTTCTTTGCATGCTTTAGCAAAATCCTCAAGCGGGATATCGCTATAGCACCATTGGCTTACTGAATGACGGATATTTCCTTTAAGTTGGATGGATCTTTCTCCAACTCCTGCAAAAACGCTGTTTAAAGGGATTGCCGCAGTTACTACTGCTGCCCCGGCTATACTTCCTATCATTTTTCTTCTATTCATGTTTTATATTCTTTGAGAAATTCATTATAAAATTAGCATTTATTATTTATTACCGGTTGTTTTAGGCCAGCTATCAAGGTTTTTTGAAGTTACGGAACCATTTTCCATGGCACCTTCCGGGAGGAGGAGAACCGTTAATGCAGCCTTTGAGTTTGCCGGAATTGTCGTTTCAAAGCCAACCATTATGGTCCCCGGATTAGGAGCATCATAAGCGTGTGTCGGTACTGTACTCCAGGTTTTCATTGTGATAACGGCTGGTTCCATAACCTTAATAGTAAGTTTTTCCCCGTTCTTCGTCAGAACTGCAGTATTGTTACCTGTTATACTAACTTCAGCAGAAGTTAAAAGATTCCAGCGGATAACAGTCTCTGTCCCCGTAGTCTCAATTTCATCGCGTATTGTAACATATTGATTGTCAACAATTGCAATCCCTCGTATTACTTTCTGAAGATAACCCTTATAGACCGAGGTAATATCAGTAATAGCATTCATCATTGAGGGTATATCAGAATGGCTTGTTATTGCTGCATATCCTCCGACAACCTGAAGTTGATTATTAACAGTTAGTGTATTATGAACGAAGTTATTATATCTGAAAACCTCCCAGCGCTGGGAGTTCTGTGCCATACCCCAGAGACTCACTCCGGCCGTTTCGAGAGAGTTGTAATCCTGCATGCCAAAATCCATTGCCCATCTTTCACCTTTAGCCTCCATTATGAATGATCCGACATCCATATGTCCATGATTCACGGAGGGTGACCCGCCTTTCATAGCGAGATATATAGCATTGGGATCGGTCCATGATGTCCTCATTAAGGCAACGGGGTTTTTTCCCTGCCCGACCCAAATTTTTTTGGATGGAGCAGTAATCCGGTCCATTGTCATACCGGCACTCCAGATCATTACAGCCGGTAATAATCGGTCATTTTGGGGAGTCTTATTAACCATTTGATATCGCTCCGACCATAACAGGGTTGGAGCATTAAGCCTGTTTGCTAACCAGAACATGGCAGGATGCATTTCGCTTCCTGACCCGGCATCTGAGTAGTTAAAAGGCCTACCGGCAGGGCCTGTCATATTCTCAAGATATTCTGCAGTTTTGAAAAACCCCGGATTAATAATAAGTCCATACTCTTTTCCGAAAGCCTTTTCCATCGCACTTAAAAACATTATGTTAAAGCTTGTTCCATAGCCCCAGTAACCATAACCTTCAGAATAAGCACCATCAGGCTGATAGTCTTCCATCGGAAGTTTAATTGAACCGGTAGCCCTGTCAATGATGCTGGAAGCAAGTTCCGGCTGATCTTCAAAAACTGCGAGAGCACCATAGGTCATACCTGCATTGCAAACCTGGTTCCAGTTATGCAATACTGTAAGCCAACTATTGTTTTTCGGATCGAGTGAGGGCTTCAACCCTTTTTCGATGATAGCCTCTTTAATAATGTTGCGGGAATCTGTTGATAACCCTTTGTAAAGCCAGTCGTATCCTATTGAAACTGCCATTGTCATCTCTGCAACATCAAGAAAATGTGAAGGATTCCAGTCACTGAAGGCTGAAACAGCAAGTAGTTCTTTTTCAGCTCGTTCCAGATACTTTGCTTCTGAGGTCATCCGCCAGGCATAGGAGAGAAAAAATACCCTGCGAAGAGCTTCCCTCGATTTGTCGAGAAGCCTTCTTCCTATCAGAACCCTTTCAACTGAAGGCTTTCCTATAAGTTTATTGCACTCGTCCAGAATGAACTGATGCGTTGCCTTCCATATGATGTCAGAGGCGATGGTCTGCTTTATTGCAGCTTCTTCTCCTTCAAGCAGAAGAATCCTCGGATGTGAAGGAAGTGCATAAGTATTGGTTTTGTTTTCAATCTGGGCACATGCCGTAAAACTGATGAGCCATAAAATAACAGAGAGCTTTAAAATTAGCAAGTTAGCCTTCATAGAGTTTATTTTAAATTGCGGCAGTAAAGTAATGTAAAAATCCTGAAAATAGCGATCTTGTTGTTAATGTTCTATATTTGTGTAAAGGATATGAAGGTAAAATAATCATATGAAGATTCCTTCACGATACGATTATAAAAATGGACATTTTGTCGGGCTTCTCAGAAGCGGAGAGTCGTATTTTGCTGCATGCGAGAAGGTGATTGATGAGGCAAAGCATTACATTCATTTTCAAACATACATAGTTGATGATGATGAGACCGGCAGACGTTTTGTGAATGCTTTGATCAGAGCAGCAGATAGAGGAATAAGTGTTTACTTTCTGCTTGATGCTTATGGAGGTGGAGGTTTTTCGAAAGATCTGATAAAAAAGGTAGAAGAAGCCGGTATTCTTTTTCGTATGTTTTCTCCGGGATTAGTTACTAAAGGTTTTCAGTTAAGTCTGAGGCTCCATCATAAAGTTCTGCTGGCCGATGGTGATACTGCTATAATTGGTGGAATGAATGTTGCCAATCGCTACCATGGTACACCTGACTTGAAAGAGTGGCTCGACTTTGCCATTTTATTAAAAGGTCCGGAATGTGCTCATGTTCTGTTCATTCTTAAGAGACTCTGGAACAAAGCATTTATATCCAGGAAGGAGCGTTCGAAAGAAACTGTTCACAACCCTTCAATTTATGATGATGATGTCAAAGTAAAAGTATTACAGAATAACTGGTATAGGAATAAAATAGAGATATTGAAAAGCTATCGTTCCGCTATGAAACATGCACAGGACCGGATGATAATATTTGCCAGTTATTTTCTGCCGGGACGAAATGAACGTAAGCTCCTCAGGAATGCGAGTCGTCGGGGAGTCGACATAAAAATTGTTCTTTCGGCCGAATCAGATGCGCCGGTATTTAAAAGGGCAACCAGTTTTCTTTATGATTTTATTCTGCGTAATAATATTAAGATTTACGAATACCTTCCATCAAACCTTCACGCCAAAGTAGCCACTGTGGACGGTAAATGGAGCACAATCGGAAGCTATAACATGAACCACCTGAGCGATTATGGCAGTATCGAAATGAATGCAGACATCCTCGATAACCGTTTCGCAGGGCAGTTTGAGGAACTTCTACTGGAGATCATCGAAAAGGATTGCCGCCAGGTTACAGTCGAGGAGTATATTCACCGTAAAACCCGGCTTTCCCGGCTTTCAGACTGGCTCTCATACCAGATGATAAGGATAATGATGAGGCTTATGTTTCTGCTTTTTTTAAAACGTAAGAAATCCTTGTGACTATTTTAAAACTGATGGAAACTCATTGACACAAATTCCATCACTTTTGGTAATGAAGCTCTCCAGTATGTCCAGGTATGACCGCCATCACGAATCCTGAATTCGTGAGGTATCTCTTTCTTGCGCATTGCAATATGTACAAGGGAATTACCTTCATAAAGAAAATCATCATCACCGCAGTCAATATACCACCTTAAAGCTTTTTTCTGAGCATCAGGCATGTTTTCGATGAGGTTCAAAACACTATAGCGCTTAAAATATGATTCCTTGTCTGCATCTGTTATGTCTTCAACCCCTTGCCACAACCTGTAATCCTTCAATGCCTCAATATTTTTCGGGCCGGTGGCTGCGCTGAGCGGACAAGCTGATGAAAACAATTCGGGATGATGCAGGGCATAAATGAAAGTGCCTTCACCACCCATTGATAAACCTGCAATAGCCCGATATCTTTTATCGGCTTTTATCCGGTATGTCTTTTCAATGAAGAGCATGAATTCCTGGAAGAAAAAATCCTCATACAGCCATTCTCCTTTAACATCATTTACGTAACCACGTTTTCCGGTATTGGCATCAGGCATTACAATGATCATTGCCGTTGCAATTCCTGTCTTTATGGCTTCATCGGCAATATTCAGAACTTCACCGAATTGCACCCATCCTGTCTGATCATCACCTGCTCCATGTAACAGGTACAGAACAGGATAGCTGCGCTGAGAAGTCTCGTAATCGGGAGGAAGATATATGGCATATTTCCGGTCCATTTTTAATAATTTACTCGGCATCGAAAGGTTATCTGAAACCTTCCCTGTCTGGGCCATCAGGATAGATGAAAAGGTTAAAATGAAGAATAATGATAAAAGTTTTTTCATGGTTTGAAATTTATGATTTTTTGTTTTTTAAATTACAGATTGGAAAGATATTATAAAATTTCTAAATATTTAAATTCTTTTCTCTGTGTAACTCTGTGTTAGTTCTTTTTTGTTACACAGAGGGCCACAGAGGATTCACTGAGATTGCACAGAGTTGCACTGAGATAGTCAACAATAAGTTGTTTTTCCTGTTTAGAATTGAATAGCCTGAGGAAATTCTTATAATTGTATCTTTAAACCATGAAAATGAAACTACAACTCTTCAATATTGCTAATTTCCGTGTTGATGGCGGTGCCATGTTTGGAGTTGTCCCTAAAGTGTTATGGTCAAGGGTTTATTCTTCTGATGAGAATAACCTTATCGTTCTTACACTTCGATCGCTTGTTATAGAAACAGATGAGCATGTTATTCTTATAGACACGGGCTGGGGAGATAAGCAGGATGAAAAATTCTTTCGTCATGTTTATCTGCATGGAGGAGAAGGGCTTACTGAAGGGTTAAATCGAAGAGGGTACAAACCGGAAGATATTACAGATGTGGTTCTGACTCATCTTCATGCCGACCATTGCGGAGGAGGAGTCAAGAGAAATGAAGGAGGAACCGGATATGAACTGACCTTCCCGGAAGCAAACTACCATGTCAGTCGTACACAGTGGGAGTGGGCTGTAAAAAATAATGTCAGGGAAGCAGATTCATTTCTCGATGAGAATATTATTCCGATAATGGATGGCGGTCATCTTAACCTGGTTGATGAAGAAGGCGAGTTGTTCCCGGGTTTTTCATTAAGAATTTGTTACGGACATACCCCCGGCCTGATGATACCGGTGATTAAATATAAAGATAAAAACCTGGTATATACCGGCGACCTTATTCCAACAGTCGCACATATACCGGTTATCTGGAATATGAGTTATGATATCGAGTCGCTTAAAACAATAGAAGAAAAAGAAAAAATTCTTAAGGAAGCTCTGAATGAAGGCTACATCCTTGTATTTCAACACGATGAACATATTGAGTGCTGTACTCTTGAGATGACTCCCAAAGGTATCAGAGCTAAAGAAAAATTTGATTTCAAAGAGATTTACTAATCATTGTTAATAAAATAACACAACATATATGGCAGATTTTATCTATGAGAAACCATTTCAGATTGAGAGGGACTCAACTACTTACCGGCGGCTTTCAAAAGATTATGTGAAAGTTGCTGAAGAAGGGGGAAGAAAGATACTTAAAGTGGATCCGAAAGGTCTTGAACTTCTTGCAAAAGAGGCTGTATCTGATCTCTCTTTTTATCTCCGGACCTCTCATCTTGAGAAGCTCGCTAAAATCCTTGATGATCCGGAAGCAACAGATAATGACCGTTTTGTGGCATATATGATGCTCAGGAATACAGTTATCTCAGCAAAAGGAGATTTACCATGGTGCCAGGATACTGGAACAGCTATTGTAATTGGTAAAAAGGGAGAGCAGGTATGTACCGGGGTAAACGATGCAGAATTCCTTTCAAGAGGAATATATGATACATATAGGGAGAAAAACCTGAGATATTCACAGATCGTACCCCTTACAATGTTTGATGAGAAAAACACCGGGACCAACCTGCCTGCACAGATTGATATTTATGCTACCGAAGGCAATACCTATGAATTTCTTTTCATTACTAAGGGGGGCGGTTCGGCTAATAAAACTTTTCTCTATCAGCAGACCAAATCGTTACTTAATGAAGAGTCGCTCATAAAATTTGTAAAGGAGAAAATAAAAGAACTTGGTACCTCAGCCTGCCCCCCATATCATCTTGCTCTTGTAATAGGGGGAACTTCTGCGGAAGCGACACTTAAGACTGTAAAGGAAGCTTCAGCCGGTTACCTCGATCATCTTCCCACCACGGGTAATGCAAGCGGACGCGCCTTCCGCGATATTGAATGGGAGAAGAGGATTGAAAAGATTTGTCATGAATATGGTGTTGGAGCTCAATTTGGCGGTAAGTATTTTGTTCATGATGTGCGGGTTATCCGGCTTCCCCGTCATGCAGCTTCATGCCCTGTCGGTCTTGGCGTGAGTTGCAGTGCTGACAGGAACATAAAGGCTAAGATCAACCGGGATGGTATTTTCCTTGAAGAGCTTGAACGAAATCCTGCACGTTTCATGCCTGCAAAGGCGCCGGAACTGGAAAAACCTGTTGAGATCAATCTCGATCGTCCGATGAAAGAGGTGCTTGCAGAACTCACAAAGTATCCTGTTAAAACCAGGCTGAATCTTACCGGTACGCTCATCGTTGCCAGAGATATTGCACATGCACAGATCAGGAAGATGATTGATGAGGGCAAACCTATGCCTGAATATTTTAAAAACCACCCCATCTACTATGCCGGACCGGCAAAAACTCCGGCAGGGATGCCATCGGGAAGCTTTGGTCCCACAACAGCCGGAAGAATGGATTCGTATGTGGATCTTTTTCAGAGTCTTGGGGGATCGCTTATTATGGTAGCAAAAGGAAACCGAAGCAGACAGGTTATCGAGGCTTGTAAAAAATATGGAGGGTTTTATCTCGGATCAATCGGCGGACCGGCAGCTATCCTTGCAGCAGAGAATATAAAATCGGTGGAGATGGTTGATTTTGAAGATCTTGGAATGGAAGCTGTGCGCAAGATAAGGGTTGAAAATATGGCGGCTTTCATCATTACTGATGATAAGGGGAATGATTTTTTCGACGAATACAATAAATAAAAGAGGAGAGGGGAAGAATGGGAGACTTGGAGTATTTAACAGAACAAATCCCCTCCTGGGAGGGGTAAGG
>JBAWXY010000110.1:0-8736 GCA_037143835.1 Bacteroidota bacterium | reverse complement strand
CATTAATTGTTAATAATCAACATATTAACCCATTTTTAAGGATCGACTAATTAATCAGTTTTTGGTAGTAAAATGTACCTATCTTCAAGATACTGAAGCCATCTAAGATATTCTGGTTTTGCCGTGAACTCTCTTGCAGTTTTTATAAACTCCTCATAGGTGATACTGATAAACGAACTCTCATGACCTCTATTAAGAAAGCTCCTGTACGCTGGAATCAAGTTTCTGAAGTGGTCATTACCTTTTGGGTAAAGGATTATTGATGTGAAATGGTCAAACCTCGAATCACTATGATTCTTTCTGGTCATGCTTTCTCCAAGAAGCTGATTCCTCCAAACCTGCCTAAACTCATCAGTCTTAAGTTTTTCTTTTTCAATGATCTCCTTTCTATATAAACCTATCTTCCCGGTGAGAGTGTTGTATATGGAATCAGGGTTATTAATATCTTTTTCTTCTTTAGATTTTGGGATTAATTTGTACTCACGTTCTGTGTACTTTACTTCAATACCAAGAATCCCAAGTTTACCAGAGATATTAAGGTACTCAATATAGACGTCAAATGAAGTTCTGTCCTTAAGGGCTAACTCCGGAACGGGTGCAAATTCAATTTTAATATCATTTATAAAAGCGATAATTCCACTCACAAACCGGTTAAGTAAGTTTTTGGCGTATTCCAGGTCTTGTCTAAGAGGCACGAAGAAATTGAATGGTATATGTTCACTGCGTAGCATGTTGGCAAAGCAGGCTTTATTCTGTTCTAAATGAGGGTTTAACCTTTCCTTGGCAATGTCAAAGATGTTAAATCCATTATAGAATATCAATCCTTTTAATGCATCTGCTTCTGTCAGGTGGGTTTCATAGGCACCTCCCCCAACCTTTAGGACTTCTTCCCTGTACTTAATCTGGTGACGTCTCGCGAGCTCTTTAAAGCCTATTGTAGCCATAACTGAAGTTATAAGTTTATTTGGTCATTCTTTCAAATTGGTTGCAAACCATAAGCTCCAAGCACTATGGCCTGTGCCCTGTGCCATTAGTCCCCCCATACCTTCCCTATCCGGTCTTTGATCTTCTGCTCGAAGATATTTACAAGCATCTTATTAGCATCTATAAGTTTCTGTTCCATTTCGATATGTCCAATGATTTCAATTTGCATTTGAATAGTGGGCAAAGGTATTTGCATACTTCTAATGAAACCAAGTGAAATAAACTTCTGTGTAGAACCACTTGCTTTTGACTGATATTGTTGATTGAAATATTCTGAATCAAGAATTGTTCTTAAAAAATAACGATCAATCTTGGAATCTGAATAGAACTTAATCAAGGCAACATTTTTAATTGCAAATTCTCGTTCTTTCCTAACAACAATGGGGTTTCCAATTGTACCAATCATTGGCATAACAATGTCACCGTTATCAACTAGCGATCTTTGATTGATTTTATCAAAATCTTCTTTTGAGATGAAATTTACATCTGAAAAATCGATTCCCCCATTTTTAATATTTTTAGAAGTAATAAGTGGATAACCATCCTGCACATATTTTGGGCTATCGTGTGTGCCATCTCTTACATCACACATATCCCCCAACTCCACCATCTCCCACTCCGGATCAATATCAATCCGTGGTTTATAGTTCTCCACCACCTGCCTTGCACCATCAATTATCTTCTGGTAACTCTCAATCTCTGATACAATCTCCTCCTGAATGGAGAGCGAGGGAAGTGGAATTTGGATTCCTTTTAAATCAGAAACCCTAATACTTGCCTGATTTACAGCTCTCTGAGCAAATGATCTGGCTTTATCGATGAATTGAGCACTTTTAAAAATGTACTTCGCATATACAGGATTAATTTTCTCTTTATCAGGTCTGAATCGAACTAAATTAATTCCGTGTATAACATTATCTATTTCTGAATCATACAGAGCAGATTTTGCAAGATGTTTATAACTATTAATGTGACTTAATAAAATATCTCCCTTCTGCATTATTCGATCTTCCGAAACTTTGTCATTTGTCCATTTAACTCTTTCAAAATCAATAATACCATCAGCAATAGTCTCAATCCTTGTTACTCTGTATTTTCCTTGTTCATCGGTTTGAGTTACGTTAATACCATTTCTTATTTCTATAAAACTATCTTCAATTTTGATGAGTTCAAAAGCAGAGTTAATTTTTAAGATTTTTCTATACCTCTCCCCACTCAGATTATAATCACCATTGTCGGATATAACTTTTCTGGACACTAACAAAATATTTCTTTCCGATTCAAAATCAGTCAGTCTCCCGAATATGATTTGATTCTTGTAATCTGAGATTTTCTGTAATGCACCTGGTAAATCGTTTTGTTTTATTGCCCTCCTCTGCGCTCCCAGATCAAATCCATCATTCTCAATCTTTACAAAAAGGATCTTATCCGTTTTCTTTGCCAAAGCCTTATCTAACCACAGGATTGATGTTTTAACACCCGAATAAGGCTGAAATACTCCTGCCGGAAGTGAAATAACACCTACCAGAAATTTCTCTACTAGCATCTTCCGGAGATTCTTATAAGCATTGCCCGATTGAAAAATAATACCCTCCGGCACTAT
This sequence comes from Bacteroidota bacterium, assembly GCA_037143835.1. Taxonomy (GTDB): domain Bacteria; phylum Bacteroidota; class Bacteroidia; order Bacteroidales; family VadinHA17; genus LD21. The sequence continues at coordinate 6,149 of JBAWXY010000110.1, read as the reverse complement.
CACCGCTGCCCTGCCATCGGGGGTCAGGTGCTCTGCAATGTAATCCACAAACAATACTTCACTGCGGTTACTCTGCACCGAGAATCGCTTATGTGGTCTTATTCCTCCCTTTGGCGACATAAACGGCGGATTAGCCAGTATAACATCGCTGTATTCGTTCCAGTGATCCTCACTTGTAAGGGTATCGTACTCAAATATCTGAGGTTCCTTAATTCCATGCAGATACATGTTTACCAGCGATAGTCTTACCATATCCGGCGAAATGTCATATCCGTGCATATTGTCGGCAAGTATACTTCGTTCATTAGCCGTCAGCTTGTCCCCGCTATATCCGTTGCTTGTGATTATTACTTCATTTACTGATTGGGTTCCATCACCTGCAATCCCCGGATCTTTATCGGGAGTGTAATTCGATGAGTTCTGCTTTATGATGTGCTTATATGATGAGATCAGGAATCCTGCTGTGCCACATGCCGGGTCAAGCATGATCTCGTGCTTCTTTGGATCCATTATCGCCACCATAAAGTCAATGATGTGCCTTGGGGTTCTGAATTGCCCGGCATCGCCCTGGCTGCCAAGAATGGATAAAAGAAATTCAAAAGCATCACCAAGCTTTTCACTATGGCTGTACTCGAACTCGTTAATGATTTTCAGGAAGCTTTTCAGGGTTTCCGGATCGCGATAAGGCAGGTATGCATTCTTGAAAATATCTCGGAAGAGCTTCGGGACACCGGGATTAGTATCCATTTTGGCAATAGCCTCGCTGTAAAGGTTTAATAGTTCATGTCCGCTCTGGCGGGGATCAAATATTTTTCTCCAGGAATACTTCGAATATTCACCACAAAAAAATGTCCTTTTTCCACCCATCTCCTCAGACTCCACATCCATGTCGTCCATGAATTTGTAAATCAGCGCAATGGTTATCTGTTCAACCTGTGATTTCGGGTCAGGAACCTTACCTACAAGGATATCGCGTGCAGTATTTATTCTGTTTTTTGTTTCGCTGTCAAGCATGATGATCAGTTAGTGAATTTGTTAAGCGGTACATAATCTTTTATGTACTCTGGAATTAAAAAACGCCATCGTTCAGGAACAGCTTTAAAATCTTGTGTACCAAATGAAGGATTGACATTCAGCTCCGCATATTTCTTATTCTCAATTATGTCCCTCAACTTGCTGTCAGTTATGTATGATTTGAAGAAGTATTTAAGTGACAGAATGTCGTCTTTTTCCCCGGGTTTGCAGTCGGTTATAAACTTGTTAAACTCTTCGTCCAGCAGTTCTTCCTTCGATTTGATGGCTGGTATCAGTCCAAATATGTATTCCACTATTTCACGCATCATTACACGCCTGTCTGACTTAATAGATTTACGTAATTTCTCAATAGTATAAAAATCTTCAGGCTTGTTTAATATCTCACGGTTTATATGATCAAGCAATTTATCCCAGTTGCCCTCTTCAAGGCTTTGAAGAACTACCTCATCTTTCTTCACGGTCTCACCAAACCTGTCAAAGAACATCCTGTCAACCTTCATCCCTTCAAACCCTACAAAAATTTCATTTAACGGATGAAGTTTATCAGGATCAAATAATTCATAATCTACAGGGCGAGGTCCTGGCTCAGATGGTTCTTTGACTTTATGCAAAGTCGGTAATTTAAGTATCTGGTCATACTGAAACTTCTCTTCGAAGTACTCATAGTTACCAAAGAAGTCAAACAGTTTGAATTTTTCCTTTTCAACCTTCCCAATCTCTTTTGCCCGGGAAGGATCGGCAACCTGAACCGTGAAATTATGTTTTCGGGTACCGCAACCTTTTATCTGGATGAAGTCAGTCGGAGAGAATATCGGGCGCATAAGGCAGATATTCAGTAAGTCTGTGCAATCATAACCGGTTGTCATCATGCCAACAGTAACACAAACCCGTGTTTTACTTGTCCGGTACCATGGTTCAAAATTTGCAGTCCCTGAAAGGTTATTGTTCTTATCAGAGAAGTTCAGAGTAAACTGTTGTGCACCCTGTACAAGAGAAGTAACCTGGAGTGCAAAGTCAGAATTATATCTGCCCGGGAAACGCAGATGTGCAAGCTCATTAAGCATTTGAGTGATTTTTGCTGCATGGTTCTGGCTCACGGCAAAGATTATACTCTTTCCAATCTCACCGCTTATGGGATCACGAAAAGCATTATCAAGAAACGCCTTACAGAATATCGCATTAGTGTCATCAGAGAAAAATTTCTTTTCAAAGTCCTTCTGGAAAAATGACTGCTCCTCTTCCTTTGATTCTCCTTCATTCTCAACCGGAATGAAAACTGCATAGCCCTTGTCAGAGAGAAGTTGCGTAGTAACGTCCGTTCTTGCATCCACAACAACAGGGTTTATCAGGAAGCCCTCATTAACACCGTCAATGAGAGAGTACCTGAATGTCGGAGTTCCGCTTTCACATCCGAAAGTACGATAGGTATCCATAAGAAGTCTGCGCTCATATTCCCTTGGATCATTGCGCGGAGGTTTTTTTGCGTCAAACAGTTTCAGATAATCCTTTGGTGTTGCAGTCAGTCCCAGTTTGTATCCTATGAAATACTCAAACAGTGCTCTTGCATTACCCCCGATGGACCGGTGAGCTTCATCCGATATTACCAGGTCAAAGTCAACAGGGGAGAACAAACGGGTGAATTTATTATTGAATAACAGAGATTGTACTGTTGTGACTACGATCTCTGCCCGACGCCAGTCATCCCTGTTCTCCTTATAAATGACTGTTGTGCAATCATTCCGCAGGTACTCTTTAAAAGCTCTGTTAGCCTGATCCTCGAGTTCGAGCCTGTCAACAAGGAAAAGTACCCTATTTGCATTTCCAGTTCGCAGGAACAACTTAATTACCGCAGCAGAAACAAGTGTTTTCCCGGTACCTGTTGCCATTTCAAAGAGGAACCGTTCATTTCCCTTCCTCACAGAATCCTGTATAGCCCGGACAGCTTCCACCTGGTATTTTCTCAGGAACCGTAGCTTATTTACCACATTAAACTGTTCCCGTGTATTTGGATCCTGATACTCCGGTATCTGGCTGTAGTTTGGCTTTTGTGTAAGAACAATATAATCCTCGGATATTTTTTCGTTGATGAGACGTTCCGGCTGGGGTTTATATGCAGAGTAGTTTTTAATGGATTGCTGTGTAGGGTATTTGGTAATAATAGAAGGATTGGATTTTTCAATATCCCAGAAGTAATGTATGTTACCATTTGAGAGGATCACATATCCGCAGTTCTGAGTTCTTGCATATTTGCGTGCCTGTTCCTTTCCTGCCAGAGGGTTCTTATCTTCAGATTTTGCTTCGAGTACTATCAGCGGGAATCCCCGGTCATCAAGTAAAAGGTAATCAGCAAATCCGTTTGTAGTCTTCTCATAGTCTTCACCCATGTTATCTGCAACAGTGTGTGTGATCTTCATGTTGTTCTCAAGGACTACATTTGCATTACCGGTGCTGTCGTCAATGAGTCTCCATCCCGATTCCTGCAGGAGGTTATTTATCTTAATACGGGCTTTAGCTTCTTTTGGGGGCATTGACTGTTTTCTTTAAGAATTTAAAATTAAACAATATATCTTAAATACTAACTATTGAAATTTCAATTACATAATCCTTTGCCGAGTGTCTTGTGTAAAAAAGGATTAATACAAACATCCTTTTTTGCTACTATAGATAAACTACATTGGAACAGTACAATTCACGGATCGTTTCAATTGGAATTGGCTTAGGATCACAAAAGTCCATTATCTGCAAAGCTGTAATAACTGTTTTCAGTAGTAAGGATTAGATGATCAAGCAACTGGATATCCATAATGGTACCGGCTTCTTTGATCTTTCGAGTAATCTTTGTATCGGATTCACTAGGGTTCAGATTGCCGGATGGATGATTATGGCAGACTATTATCCCTGATGCGTTTGCTTTAATGGCTGCCTGGAAGATTAACCGTACATCAGTAACTGTCCCGGATAAACCGCCCTTAGAAACTGATAGAATGCCTAATACTGAATTGGACCGGTTCATTAGCAGAAGCTTAAACTCTTCAATATGTTCTATTGAATCCAGCTCCCAATTCTCCATAAATATGTCAAATGCATCCTTTGAGCATTTAACCTGTAATCTCTCTGAAGCTTTAACCCTGGTCCTGTAGACAAGTTGTACTTCAGATATAGTTGTCTGTAATGTTTTCACGTTGATTTGATTAGTGATTAAATAGAAATAAAAAAGCCCGGGGCCAAAGTCCCAGGCTTAGTAGTTGAATAATTAATATGCTGATATATAAATAGATGGAATATCTAGCAACTACAGTAAATGCCCTAATTCGCTGTTTGTAAGCAATTTAAGACATTGTTGTGTTTTGGGATGCAGAATACTATAGGGGGATAGAAAGTGGCTAAGAAGTGCTAGGAATGGCTTTAAACAGGATTGTGTGCGGGATGTATGTTATTGATATACTATATGATACGATAATTGATGATAGTTGGGGAATTGGAAATTGAATTTTCTCAATATGTTTAATTAATCAAGAAAGGTAAATCTCTTTTCTTCAATATTAATATCAATGTTATACGTTCTTTTTGCTGAGATTCCAATTCCATTTCTTATTCTACCATCTATAACGATTCCTAAATCGTTCTTTCTGAATCCTGCAAAATGACCGATTTCATTAAAAAGATAGTTTTTAGAAAAATATATTTTATCGCCATAATCAATCCCTTTAAAAATATTTTTTAAAAGCGGAGGGAGTAAAATAGGTCTGATCTTTTCAATTAACAAGGATTTATCTTTTGTACGCTTTAAAACAGAAGTTGCATAATTATTCCTTGAATCATTCCCTTGATATCCTATTACTAAGTATGAAGCCTTAATTAGCTTCGGTTCAATTAATTGTTCATACTTTTGTGTATCTATAACAAATTCTTTCTTAAGTTCAATCTTATCAGTGATTGAAAGTTTCTTGTCTGATGATTTAATTGCTTTACAAATCTTTGATAAAAAGGTTAAATATTCAGTACCAATAAAAACAATTTTTTCTCCATTTATATGTCTTGTCTCCTTTGAAAGATCAGCGTATAGTAAGAGAGATAGTTCATTCGGAATATCACATTCTTTATATTTAACTGGCAAGATTTTCTGAATGGATTTATTTGTTTTATTCTTAATCGCTTTTTGAATTTCAAAATTGACCCATTCTGAGTTAATAGATGTTGGTGAAAGAATTATTAAAAAATGAGACGACTGGTCTAGAGCAATTTCTAATTTATCAGCTAAACTATCGCCAATATCCAACTCATCCTCATCAAACCAGGTTTCAATATTGTTTTCATTTAAGTCATCTTTGAGAGTTCGAACAAATCTTTTATCTGTACTGCTATGAGAAATAAAAACCTTCATTTTATTAAATTAAGTATTACGTTAATAAATTAGATTTACTTGTAAAATTTATCAAAAAAATATCATGCAAATTTATTTGATCATTAATATAAGGTCGTCTATTGAAAATAACACCAAAACCTCTACAGTATTCAGTTAAGATATTTCCTTAAATATTTTTAAAATTCTAGGATTTTTGGAGTCCTTATTTAATCTTACAACATATTTATGCCCTGCTTTAAGATGGTGTAGATCTGAATAAATAAAATCTGCACATCCGAAATACCTACTTCTTTTTGAAATGACTTCATATCTATATTTACTAAGTTTTGATAATCGCATATACTCTTCGGTAATAATGTGGATACTAACCATTTGTCCATCCATCCCAATACTGCCCCTCTTGGTTAATTGAGTAGTCTTCTTTCTCCGAACTTTAATGGGTATAATTGGAGAATCTAATATAGATTTAGCTGATGCTTTAGCTGACTTGTCCACAGCTTTGTTGTCAATGTCTTTACAATGAGCTTTAACCCAGATCAAATCAACTTTGCAGTGCATTTTCCCTATTTGATGGATCAATTCTTTCCAAAGGATTGCATTCTCTATTGGTCTTCCAAATTTATTCTTCCACTGGTTTTTTGACCAAATATATTTAGCGTTATTGATATTACCAGTAATATACTGTGAGTCCGTTTGTAATCGGTAAACGACAATGTACAATTTTCGGTAAATAGGAATGTACAGTTTT
>JBAWXY010000109.1:0-8750 GCA_037143835.1 Bacteroidota bacterium | reverse complement strand
ACGGTTATTTTCTGGAATTGTTGTTCAGTTTTTTATTGACCGCATAGCTGAGCCATGCGCTCCCTGCTCCAACCAACGCACCTATAAGAACATCAGAGGGGTAGTGGACACCCAGATCCATTCTGGAATAAGCAACTGTACTTGCCCAGGTATAAGTGGGAACAATAATATACCATTTCGGATATGCAAGACTCAATGATGTTGCAGTCGCAAATGCCATTGAGGTATGACCCGAAGGGAAAGAGGGACTTCCTCCATACGATTTCCTGGTAATATCAGGGTAGGTTATAAAGGGGCGATCGCGGTTAAATGAATATTTCATGACAGCTGTAACTCCGAAATTTACTGCAGTCGCGGCAAGGGTTACACAGGCGTTTCTAAATAACTGATCATCATGTTTTATCAGACCGACTGTACCCATTCCTGCCGGGATTCCTAAAACTATATACGCATCTGAATTTGAAACGAACTGGAAAAATTTGTCCGAAGGGAGAGTCTGAGACGAATTCAGTGAACGAAGAATCCGGATATCAATGTTCTGAGAAGACAAAGAGACCGGTAAAAATATTAGCAATAACACAAAAAGTTTTTTGGTCATTTTATTTTGTGCTTTATGGCAATCAGTTTCAGCACATTATCAACATCTGCATGGTCATTAATTTTTATTGAAACAGCTCTGATTGAGCCATATTTTTTGGCTGTTTTGAAATTATCTTTAATTTCTCCGGGAAGATCACTGTCATTTATTAGAGATTCAGCTTTATCGCTAAACCAGAAGGTAACCCTGAATGTATCCTCCAATATTCCTATCCAGAAAATAGTTTTCTTCTTCTGTACTAACTTAAACAACCACCTTTTGCCATCATTGTAATAATTCCAGTTGCCGGAAATATCTTTATAGTTTTCTGATGCATAATTCATTACACCTTGCCACAGGCTTTTTTTATCATCTATGATAGAAAATATGTATTCATCATCAGGTATGATATCCTTATCGGAAAGCAAGAGATTATCTTTTTCTGCCATTTTTAAGTATATAAGTTCAGGTTATGCTATTATTATCAGTTCAATTCCCTTAAATTTAGTATTGCCTCCGGAACATACTTATGAACTCCTGAAACGATTACACAAGTTTCCATTTCCTTGCAATCGCCACAGGTATTTTTTTCTTTTACTTTTACGCACTTTCTGATTTCACACACACCACAGTGGTTAAATTTCACACCATCTTCCCTGCAACCAGTACAGTTTATCATAACCGGCGACATATCAGGAGCATTATAAAGTGTCCGCCATTTATCTGCTGTTGCTTTTCTGAGTTCATCATCGTTTTTAATGGTTGCAATTCTTGCATCGCAGGTGGCGCAGTTTAATCCGCAACATGAAATGATTTTTTTCATAACTGTAATATTTTTTACAAATTACTTAATCGTATATATGTTTGTAAAACATGTTCTGTTCTTATTTTAAGTGTAAAAATTTATAAATCAAGAGACCTTCGCCGAATTCTGCTCCATCAATGAGGTAACACTTCCATATCGTAACACTTTAAGCAGTATCCTGAAAAAGAATAAAAATTGCGAAAGAAGGAAAAGCAGGAATACCCCCCCTCCTGTAACTGGTTTCATACCAGGCAGTATGCTGAAAACAAGCAAGCCGTATAAAACCTGCAGTATCAATAAAATAATCATTAACGGGTAAGATGACAAAAATGTCCTGAAGGTCTGACTGAAACCGAAACCTATTGCTTTGAAACATTCATTTCTCTCCTTAGTTACCTGCCATGCCCTTGCATAATCGACAACAAGAATGAGAATTGTCAATAATAGAAAAAATATTGAGAAGACAATTATACCGGTTTTGAAAAGGGCTCCTTCAGATGGTACATCAGCCTTGCCTACTATTGACATTGGTATCCCAATAACTATAAATGCAAGAAATAAAATTATTGAGTAAAGTATTAATGAAATAACCAGAAAAGACCAGAAATTCTTTGCAGATGCCCTGAAGAATTCACCTGCAGAAAATTTTCCGGATGATCCTTTCATGCTGTCGAATAATCCTCCTGTAAAAAAAGTATTCATGAGAAAACCTATCAGTATTAACAGGAAAAAGCCAGCCGAAAAATAGGAAATCAGACTTTTGAGAGAATTCCCCAGATCAGTTAAAACTTCAATATTAATTCCATCAGCCAGCTTCTCAGTAATCATACTACTGCCAAAACCTGAATTTAAAGCCCCTTTCATCGGGATAGCCAGTGTACATACCAGTAAGAGTATTGAGAACCATACTATTAAGATGCCTTTCCATGATTTCAATGAACTGAAGGCGGCGGATTTTATAGCGATAAAAACTTTCATTTCAGGACGATTTTATAATGAAACAAAACTTATAAAAAACTGCATGAACGATATTAACTTATTCGTTAACCGGCGCACAGGAACACGGTCTGGATCAGAAGTCCTTGAATTATTAATGTAGTTAACATCCATTCTGATCTTGAATTCAGGATCTATCTTAACCCATTCGATCATTCTGGCACCGGTGTAGACAAAATCTTTAAACCGGGTTTTCCCATCCCACGATTCCAAAACCTCATCCCCATTATTAAAATGAACAAGCACATCAACAGGAAGCATTAACTCCCCCACCCTTTCAAGTTTAACAACTGATTTGTAAACAGAATCTGAACGTAATACCAAAGTATCAACAGAGTCGCCTGTTACAGGATTTTCCTTTGATTGTTTTAATTTCTCATTGGAAAAACCTGAAACTTTATAATCGCAAATCCCTGTCCCATATAATGTCTGGTCGAAAAACCAGTTCATGTCAGCCCCGAATTTATCACCATGCATCCTAGTAACAACTTCATTTACAACACTTACAAAATCCTTACCTGAAGGGTGTTTGAAAGCCCACTTTTTATAGTACTCCCTGAATACCTCATTTGTTGTCTCCTCTCCTATTATTCCCATCATCGTATAAAGCCAAGTAGCAGACTTCATATACGACATCATGCTATAAGTGCCATGAGGATAATTCCATGAATTCTCCGCATTACTTACTGCCTGTCTGCTTCCTGAATTGATATATGACATCCGGGACGTTGACTTATCGGCAATCTTAAGCAATGGATGATTGATCATGCCAGAATTCTCTCCGTAATAATGGTCCATAATCCTTTCTTCCCAGAAGGAATTAACACCCTCATCAAGCCATGGCTCTTCAAACTCGTTACTGGCAAGAATGCCCATAAAATAGGCATGTCCGAATTCGTGTATTGTAACCATCTCCGGAAGATGCAGAAAATCAGGTATTCCGGTATAAGAATTTGAAGTAAACAGTGTTGTGTACTCCATTCCTCCTGCTCCACCCCCTTTTGCGGGAGGATCGACGAATGTAAGGTGCGGCCATGGAAATGGTCCTACATTTTTAGTCAGATATTCCAGAGCATTTTTTACTGCAGTAAATTGTCTTTCAACCTGGTCAATCCTTTCTTTTGGCAAAAGCAGTGTAATTTTAACATGCTCCCACTGCTCGGTAAAAACAGCATATCCGGGCCATGCTGTCCAGGCAAAATCAACAATATCTTCGGCACGGTATGTCAGAGTTTTTTTCCCATCCCCGAGGTCTGCCTCATCAAGAAGTAAGCCTCCCGTTCCGACAACATATTCGTTTGGTACAGTTATTTTTACATCATAAACACTATGATTTGAATAGAATTCCGAATTACGGTGGAACTGATGGCAATTCCATCCTCCTTTTGTTACATAGCGCATACCTGCGGGTTCATAAACTCCGAACTTTGGGAACCACTGTGCTACAAAATAAAAATCATCAGTATAACCGGTTCTTATTATTCTTGAAGGAAGTTTCGACTCAAAATTTATATTTAAGAATACTGTGTCTCCGGGGTTAGCTGCTTTTGGCAGATTAATTTTCAGAACAGTCATGTCGTCACTGTTCCCATCGTCGGGACTTATATATTGCATTCCCGGAATAAGATCTTTACCATCCCTGTCAGTAAGAGTTATTATGTCGATCCAACCGGAATCAGATTTGTTATAGGCCGGAGACGAGCCTGACTCTTTATTAAAAGTTGTTCTGCTGTTCCGGAAGGCGTTCGGATAAAGATGCAACTGAACGTCGGGCACAATATCAGTTGATTTATTTACCCAGTAAGTTTCCATCTCACCCTTAACAATTTTTGATAAGATGTCAAGATTTGCATCGATATTATAATATGTCTGACGGACACTGAGTGGCTCTTTATTAATAATCTGCGAATTACCCTGAGACACTGAGATCAAGCAGACAAAAAGAATAATCAATTTTTTTTTCATCCGTAAATAATTTGATTTAAAAAGGTCGGATGGAGCTCGCATGTCAACATTTTCATGCAAGTTTGTGTTTCCTGAAAAACATGCTCGGTTCATAGCTTTTGAAATGAAAAATATCAAAATGTGAATTACCTGTTAAAGTCCGGAATAGGAAATCTTCCCGGAAATATTCTAAAACGGTAATAATATAAAAACATGTTTTATAACATGTTTTGCTTATATCAGATTACCTTTTTACTTCTGTCTGTGGGTCCACATTTTTTGTCAGAGTAAGTGGAACTTCACCCTCTGTATAGACAGCCTTCCCTGACATTGTTGTTTCATTTTCAATTTTCAACATAACTTTAATATCCTGTCCTTCAAGATATATTGAGAATGAAACACTATCATTTGCAACCTTCACCTTTTCTCCTGTGAGTTTATATTCACTTCCGGTAAAGACCATGGTTGTAGAATATATTTGTTCATCCAGGCCAACTGCGATAGTCCCTGAAGTATATCCTTCAGGTGCATAGGGAGCTTCGAACTTCCATGTACCAACCGGGTTGGTTTTTTTAGCACTATTTTGTCCGCTGACCGCGACAACAGAGAGGAATGAGATTACCAGTACTGTTAAGATTTTATCTTTCATAAGAATTTTATTTATTTAACTCAAATATAGAAATAAAATTTTTAATGTTCAAAATTTCATTATGCATGGCGCAGGTTGCAGGGAAATGAAATATAAAAAAAAGGCCCCTGATGGAGCCCCTTAATTGTTCATTTTATCATCTCAACAATTACTTCTTATCATAAACCCTTGTGGTTTTTACTTCACCATCCTGGCCTTGTCTTGTTGAGGTAATTGAAAGAGTTTTTGCATCGGTCAGAGTCCATGCTTCACTTGACTTCCTTTCTGTGTCGTTAAATGTGCTGGTAGTAACAATTGTAAGAGTCTTGCCATCAGCAGACCATGTTGCAACAGACTTACTGTCACCTCTTGGATTTGTGTTTACACTCACTTTTCCATCGAGTGTATAATTCAGGATTGTGGTTGTTGGGGTACCATCCTGTCCGGTTCTTGTCCTTGTAGAAGTGAGAAGATTAGCTGCCTGTGTAGCAACAAAATCACCGCCACCCATTCTCTGTCCGCCACCGCCACCAGCGGTCGGAGCTGGAGTACTTTTCTCTGCATTTAAAGCCCATGTACCGGCAAAGTTTGCCTTCCCTGCCTGTGCATTTGTAATCGCCGGCGTAATTAGAGCCAGCACGATTGTTAATGATAATAACCGCATTAAATTTGAAACATCTTTTTTCATATTCTTTGAATTTTAAGTGAGTTGATTTTGTATTAGACAACTATTCAAAGGTAATTATTCCATCGGATAAAAAAAACTGCATCAGGTACTTGGTACTTGGGACTGGGTGCTGGGTGCTGGTAATATTATAATTTTGACTACCTTTTGAAACTTAAATTTCAGATCATGGACAGAAGATATTTCATAAAGACGACCTCAGTAGTGGCAGGAGCTTATGCTATTGCTGAACCTTCAGTATTTGCCAATCTTAGTAGTCCGGGCGATGAGTCCTGGTTCAACCGCCCTATGCGATGGGCACAACTCACGCTAGTGGAAAATGATCCCGGACGTTTCGATCCGGATTTCTGGCTCAGCTACTTTAAACGGATCCATGCCGATGGAACAACATTGAGTGCAGGCGGGGTGGTGGCATATTATCCGACCGATGTACCACTGCACCACCGGAGCGACTGGCTCGGCAATTCAGATCCCTTTGGTTATCTTGTGGATGGATGCCGTAAAATGAATATGTCAATAATTGCCCGTACCGATCCTCATGCTGCAAGGCAGAATGTGTATGACGCCCACCCCGACTGGATTGCAGTAACTGCCAACGGTGAGAAACGCCGTCACTGGGCGAATAAGGATCTGTGGGTAACATGCGCCCTGGGTCCATATAATTTTGAGTTTATGACGCTGGTGCATAAGGAAATCATGGAGCGTTACCAACCCGATGGAATTTTTTCCAACCGTTGGGCCGGTCATGGAATATGTTACTGTGAACACTGCATGAAAAATTTCAAAGAATATTCCGAACTCGACCTACCTAAGAGCAGCGACCGGTTCGACCCGACATACCAGAAATACTCAGAGTGGAGCACCAACAGGCTGAAAGAGCTATGGGTTCTGTGGGACGGTGTGATACGCAAGGAAAAGTCTTCTTCACGGTTTATCCCGAACGGATTTCCCGATAAAGTTATTACCGGCCAGCTGTCGGATATCGTTTTTACTGACCACCAGGCACGAAGCGGTGCTACATTGCCATGGTCGAACGGAAAGGGTGCAAAAGAGTTGCGTGCCTCTATCGGTATGAAGCCACTGGGAGGTATATTCAGCGTGGGGTTCGAGGAGCAATACCGCTGGAAAGATTCAGTCCAGAGTGAAGCGGAGATCAGGGTTTGGGTTGCCGAAGGAACTGCCAATGGGATGCGTCCATGGTTCACAAAGTTTTCAGGTGTACTTTACGACAGACGCTGGCTCGACATAGTGGATAAAATATACCAGGTGCATTACCGGAATGAGAGTTACCTGAGAAACACAGCACCAATGGCACGTGTGGGAATGGTGTTCTCTGAACAGAACCGGAACTACGGTGGCGAGGCATGGCAGCAAAGAAGCGGTGATCATGCCCTGGGGATGTACCATGCGCTCTATAGAAGACCGCATGCCTTTTGAGATGGTCAACGACCGCCTGCTCGATATGGAACATCTGAAACCATTCAAACTGCTGGTGCTACCCAATATAGCTGCGCTTTCCACGGAACAGTGTGATCAGTTACGGAAATTTGTTGAAGACGGCGGAAGCCTTGTAGCCACTTTCGAGACATCACTATATGATGAGGCAGGCCGACGACGGACAGATTTCGGTCTGGCTGACCTGTTTGGCGTTTCCTATGATAAAAATGTGGAAGGGCCGATGCAAAACAGCTATTTGCGTTTGAAGAAAGATACTGCAACCAATCAGTTTCATCCGGTATTAAAAGATCTGGAGGATGCGTACCGGATCATCAATACTATTAATATGGTGAAGGTTATACCACGGTCATCATTCCCCGGTCCTGTAACATTGATACCAACATATCCCGACCTTCCGATGGAAGATGTTTATCCGCGTGTTCCGGAAACTGACATCCGGGAGCTTTACCTGCGCGATACCGGCAAAGGACGAATAGCTTATTTTCCGGGGGATATTGACAGGACTTTCTGGCAGATAATGAGTGCCGACCACGGAAAACTTCTGCGAAATACAATCCGCTGGGCTCTTAAGGAAGAACCAATTGTTGAAGTGAAAGGTCCGGGAGTGGTAGATGTCACTGTATGGAGACAGGAGAGCTCTATGACAGTGCACCTTGTAAACCTTACCAACCCGATGATGATGAAAGGACCATTCAGGGAACTTATACCTGTAGCAGCACAGGTGAGTATTAAAATTCCCCAGGGTTCAATAGCTAATGGAGTAAGTCTTCTTGTAAGCGGACAGAAACCTGATTTTAAAAACAATGAAGGTAAGATAACACTAACAGTACCACAGATATACGATCACGAGATCATAGGAATAGATTTAATATAACAATTAACAAACATATGTAGAGAGACGTTGCATGCAACGTCTCTCTACATGAAATATTAAAAAAAATGAGCAATTCAGAATTGAAACACCCGGGCATACCTGGTGCCGGTCAAAATGGAGATAATAGTCGCCGTTCATTCCTTAAGAAAGCAGCTGCCGCGACTGTTACCCTCGCAGGCGTTGATCTCCGTACTTTAGCTATGGATAGTATCGCCAGCAACAGGGAACCTGCAGTTGAAATCCCGTGGTATCGTCGGGTGACACGCTGGGGTCAGACTAATATTACTGAAAAAGATCCTACCCATTATGACATTGCATGGTGGCGTAAGCACTGGAAAAGCACTCAAACACAAGGTGTTATAATAAACGCAGGCGGCATAGTGGCTTATTATCCCAGCAACGTGCCTCTTCACCGGCAGGCGCAATATCTCGGGGGTCGTGACCTTTTTGGTGATTTATGCCGTGCTGCCCATGAAGATGGAGTAGCAGTATTTGCCCGTATGGATTCCAATCGTGCTCATGAAGAGTTTTACAAATCGCACCCCGATTGGTTTGCTATTGATACAGAAGGTAAGCCGTACAAAGCAGGTGATCTTTTTATTACCTGCGTTAACAGCCCTTATTATAACGAACATATCCCGGCAATACTGACCGAAATCGCAAAATTATATCATCCGGAAGGATTCACCGACAATAGTTGGAGTGGAATGGGTCGCGATTCGATATGCTACTGTGAGAATTGCAAAAAGAGTTTTCGTGAGAAAACAGGTAATGAAATACCGA
>JBAWXY010000108.1:0-8846 GCA_037143835.1 Bacteroidota bacterium | reverse complement strand
AGCGCTATTGGTGTGGATAAACTATCGGCCATGGCGAAGGTATTTTCAGCGGATGTGGCCATGAAGGTCACCACCGATGCAGTGCAAATCCTTGGGGGATGTGGCTATACGAAAGAATATCCCGTGGAAAGAATGATGAGGGATGCAAAAGCGACCCAGATTTATGAAGGTACAAACCAGATCCAGAGGATTGTCATCGCAAGAGATATTTTCAGAAAATTTATGGGCTAATCTTCGGGCTACCCGAACATCTTATCTTCGTATTCCTTCGGAATTTCAGGCTGCTTTGAGTAAATGGGAGGTATATACGGTCCTTCCATCTTTTCTATGAATTCGAAGATAGGAATAGCTGGCATGGTTACGATTTGAACTGTTCCTCTCGAACCAAGCTCGATAGATACCCTTGCTATGGTTTCATTATTTGGCGCTTCGAGGATATTTATAAAATCATAAAAGCCAAGAGTTGCATACTGCACAAGAACTTTGGCGCCCATATTTTCAATTTCTTTATCAACTTCTTTAATGCGTTCCGCATGATTTTTAATCGTTGCCCTACCTTCGTTCGTTAACTTACTGAACATTATGTATATCGGCATTGCTTTTCCCTCCTTTTTCTCATTAATTATACCATCAGCTCTCTGTTGTCAACAGGTTTCTCTGATACTGTTATTTATTATTCCGCCACCTACGACTGTATCCCCATCGTAGAGTACAACCGACTGCCCGGGCGTGATAGAATAGACAGGGTTTGTGAATTCTACTTCGAGCGAATCCCCTGAAACACTGTATGTACAGGGTTCTTCTTTTTGCCTGTATCGGACTTTGCCTGTGATTTGGTTTGTCGTTTTTTGTAAAATATTGATATTGTTGGCAAGGAGCCTTTTTCTTTTAAGAGATTCTTTGGATCCTGCAATAATGGTGTTTTCCTCAACCAATATGTCAACCACATACAGAGGTTCTTTGTAAGGAATTTTTAATCCTCTCCTTTGGCCGATTGTGTAAAGATGAATGCCATCGTGATGTCCCAACAACTTGCCTTCAACGGAATAAACCGGTCCTTCATGCAGACCGACTAAACCGGATATGAACTCCCTGTAATCACTCCCCGGAATGAAACAGATATCCTGGCTTTCTTTTACTTTTTGATACTCCCACTTTATTTCATACATTCTTTCTTTAAGGCTGGCCTTTGTTTGTGAGCCGATGGGGAAGAGGATGTATTTCAAGGACTCTTTTGCAATGGGATACAGGAAGTAAGACTGGTCTTTAGCGGTATCGAACCCTTTCTGTATAATGAATCCCCCGGTTGTTTCTTTAATGTTCGCATAATGGCCTGTTGCCACCTTATCTGCCCCTGTGGATAGGGCCATTTTCAGGAAGGCAGAGAATTTAATATATCGGTTACAGAGGATACACGGGTTAGGTGTTCTCCCCGACTTATATTCATGTATAAAATTTTCTATCACATGTTCTTCGAATTCTCTTCTTAAATTAATCACATAGTGGGGTATGGATAAATTATCGGCAATCTTTTTAGCCCTGTTGATGGTTTCGCTCGAGCAGCAAGCTTTAGGGTTTCTTACGCTTTTCATGGATTCCGGCAGAAGTTGAAAGGTAACTCCCACGACTTTGTAACCTTTCTGTTTTAAAAGATACGCAGCGAATGAGCTGTCCAGACCGCCACTCATAGCAACAAAAACCGTTTCCATAAGGTAAAGAATAACATAAATTATTAGCTATAAGCTAATTGCTATTCGCTAAATCATTGAAAATTTAAAAGGATTGTAGTATTATCACGTCAGGAGGATGTACATATGAGTAAAAAGCTGAAACTGTCTTTAAGCATGTTTTTCGTCATTGTTTTTATCCTTGGTTTTCTTATGGGCGCCCAGGGAAAAAGAGTATATCCAAGCAATGACAACAAGGAGATCTATGAATATTTGAAAACATTCTCTGATGTTATAGACCTTGTTAAGAAAAATTATGTTGATGAAGTGAAGGATAAAGAACTTGTCTATTCTGCCATCAAGGGTATCCTTGAATCTCTTGACCCTCATTCATCATTTTTGACGCCCGATATGTATAAGGATATGCAGACAGAAACGAAGGGCGAATTTGGTGGTGTAGGCATTGAGATTACCGTAAAAGATGGTTTTCCCATAGTGATTGCGCCAATAGAAGACACGCCTGCATACAAGGCTGGTGTCAAAGCAGGGGATCACATTGTGAGGATTGATGGAAAACCTACAAAGAATATGAATCTTATTGATATTGTAAAAATGATACGGGGGACCAAAGGTAAACCCGTTGCATTAACGATAATGAGAGAAGGATTTACAACTCCTCAGGAATTTAAAGTAGTGAGGGACGTTATTGTTGTCAAAAGCGTCAAACATAGAATGATTGAAGATAATTATGGGTATATTCGAATAGTGCAGTTCCAGGAAAAGACATCAAAGGATTTTGATAATGCTATGAAAGAGTTAGAACAGAGTAACAAGGAAAAACCATTAAAGGGTGTTATTCTTGATATGAGAAATAACCCTGGTGGACTCCTTGAGCAGGCTGTTGAAATATCGGATAAATTCCTCACAGATGGTTTAATTGTGTCCATTGATGGCAAGAAGAAAGAGGACAGTAACATGAAGTTTTATGCACATAAAAAAAATGATTACGTTGGTCCTCTTGTAGTGCTTGTCAATGAAGGAAGCGCAAGCGCATCGGAGATTGTTGCCGGTGCTTTGCAGGATTATAAGAGGGCTATTATTGTAGGCGCAAAGACCTTTGGTAAGGGCTCAGTTCAGACTATTTTTCCGCTTGGAGACGGTTCTGCTGTAAGATTAACTACGGCGAAATATTATACACCAAAGGGCCGTTCGATCCAGGCAGAGGGTATTTCACCGGATATTGCTGTTGATAGTAACATTGTGCGGGGCAAAGAAAAAGGAATGGTTCTGAAGGAAAAAGACCTTAATAAACATATTGAAACTGATAAACCGGAAAAACCCGACAAACAGGGAAAAACTGAAAAACAAATAAAGACATTAGATAATTCTAATAACAAAAATACCGCAGATGATGATTTTCAACTTGCCATGGGTCTCCAGATACTGAAAAGTTGGGAAGCACTGCGGGGGAAGTAATTGCAATTTAGAATTAAGAATTTTTTAATAGTTTATCCTTAAATTCATCTGGAATTCGTTTGGGTTTGCCGGCCATGTTTATGCAGACCATTTTGGTTTCACCCTTTGTGGTGGGTTTTCCTTCTTTGAACACTGTATGTGAGAGAATAAAGTAGGAATTCTTTATTTCTGTCACAGACGTATCGACTTGAATAATATCTCCGTATTTTAATTTTTCGAGCAGATCCATAGTCGCAGTTCTGACTATAATATATGTGTCCTGTTTTTCCCATTCAGGGATAGAAATACCGATTGACAGCAGGTATTCAAACCAGGATTTTTCGAAAAATTTGAGATAATTGGCAAAATAGACCACACCGCCGGCATCTGTGTCCTGGTAATATATGCGTGTTGAGTACATGAACATCTCCCTTGATACTTGGCCCTGTGGATTAAACCGGCATCCAGTATCATCATTTTTTAAAGTAAGATTCTATGGCTTCAACCAAACCATCTATATCATACCGTTCAGCCTCGATATGAACATCAATAGTGTGGTTCTTTAATGTCTCTGTTGTGACGGGGCCTATTGAGGCGATTAAAGTATTCTGTAGAACGTTCTTTCCGTATAGCTTGATAAAGTTGTTTACTGTCGAGGAACTTGTGAATGTTACGATGTCAGGTTTTTCTGTAAGTAAGGCAGGGGATTCCGGTAAAGCAGTCTTGTATACGGGGATTACATCGCACAGTCCTCCCTGGTTTCTGATATATTCGACAATCACATTCCTTGCTTCTTCTGCCCGTGGATGAAGAAACTGCTTGTCTTTAATTTCCATGCATTTAAGCACGTCTATGATCCCTTCCGAAATGAATTTTTCCGGAAGAAAGTCAGGAACAATGCCTTTAGATTTCAGAAGAGAGGCAGTAGCTTCCCCGATAGGCAGGATCTTTATGCCATGTAAAGCCCTTATATCCTTGCCACATCTAAAAAGGTTATCAAAAAATACAGAGATACCATTAATACTGGTAAATATAATACAGCAATACTTCTCAATGAAATGTATCGATTTCACGAGGGGTTCATTCGGTTCTATAGGTATGATCTCTATAGTTGGTAAATACATTACTTGTGCACCTTTTTCAGTGAGGAGTCCCCCAAGTTTTATTGATTGGTGCGACGCCCTTGTTACTGCTATTTTTCTCCCAAAAAGGGGTTTGTTTTCAAACCACTTCAGTTTTTTTCTCAGATTTACTACTTCACCAACAATAATTATTCCCGGTGGTTTTATCCCTTCTTTTTTGGCAAGTGTGTCTATTTCTTGCAGTGGCCCTGTAACAACTTTCTGCTCGGGCAGGGTACCCCATTGAATGATACACGAAGGAGTCTGAGGATTTCTGCCGCCCTTTATCAATTTTTCCTTAATTTCTTTCAGGTTCTTTATGCCCATAAGCAATACGAGTGTATCCGGCCCTTTGGCAAGCTCATCCCATTTGATTGTGGATTGCCCCTTTTTATCATCTTCATGTCCTGTAATAAAGGCGACAGTGGATGCATAATCTCTGTGGGTAAGGGGAATGCCTGAATAGGCCGGTGCAGATATGGCAGATGTGACGCCGGGGACGATTTCAAAATCTATCCCGTGTTCATATAAAAACTCAGCCTCTTCCCCGCCTCTTCCAAAAATAAAAGGGTCGCCACCCTTTAATCTTACTATAATTCCCCTTTTTTTTGCCTTCTCGACTAACAGACTATTAATGTCGTATTGAGGTAATTCATGTTGAGATGCCTGTTTTCCAACGTATATAAGCTCGGCTTCACTTCTGGAATAGCTTAAAAGATCTTTATTGACCAGATAATCGTAAATAATGACGTCTGCTTTTTGAATGAGTTCAAAGCCTCTTAATGTAATAAGCCTTAAATCTCCCGGTCCTGCTCCTACAAGATATACTTTGCACATACAGGTGAAATTATACGTTGGAACGCACGTATATTCAAATTATTTGTTTAAAGGCTATCTGACTTTTTACCTTTACAATAAGGCATTTTTCTGTTAATTTTTCTATTCTTAATGAGGACTTTCAAGACAATTATTGTCATTTTTTTAGTGGTTTTCTTCGCGTTTCCGGGTATTATCCGGGCTGATGGGCCAGATAAAATTGCAAAGATCAGCGTGACGGGAAACGAAAGGATCGACACCGGTTTTATAATGAACAACATAAAAATCAAGGAAAACGAACCATACAACCTTGATAAAATCCAGGACGACATGAAAAATATCTATAAAACCGGTTTTTTTAGCGATGTTCAGATAGACGTTCAGGATACCGATAAAGGGAAAGCCGTAACTTTTGTGGTTATTGAAAGGCCACCAATCAAAAATATCTTATTGTCAGGCAATAAAAAGCTCAAAACAGCCGAAATTACTGACAAGCTTAAAATCAAAACCAACACTGTGCTTAATATTGAAAAGATAAAAGAAAGCATGGATGAAATCAGAAAGTTTTATTCAAGCAAAGGTTATTATGCAACAAAGGTTAATTACGAAATTGATTATGAGGAAGGCTACGAGGCAAGCGTAAAGTTTTTAATTGATGAACCCGAGAAGGCATATGTTACAAAAATAGCTTTTACGGGGAATAAGACATTTAAAGACAGTAAGTTGAAAGATTTCATGAGAACGAAGGAAAAGGGTATGTTTTATTGGTTTACAGGTTCCGGTATCCTCGATGAAGAGGCGCTTGATGATGACAGGAAAAACATCGAAGCCTTTTATAACGACAACGGTTATGTGAGGGTAAAGGTAGGTGTCCCTGACGTTAAAATTTCTCAGGATGGGAAAACGATGAGCCTTACATTACCTGTTGAGGAGGGAAATCTATACAAGGTAGGCTCGGTAGATTTTTCCGGGGATATTTTATTCGATAAAGAGGTAATGAATAAAGAGTTAATAAGTAAAACTGATAATACCTTCAGGTCCACCATGTTTCAACGGGATGTTATAAGGCTTAACGATTTTTACCAGGATAAAGGCTATGCCTTCTGCGAAATCTCTCCCCTCACTTTAATAGATGATGACACACAAAAAGTAAATATTACTTTTGATATAAAGAAAAACGAAGAGATTTTTATTAACAGAATCAATGTATTGGGAAATACGAAGACAAGAGACAAAGTGGTGCGAAGGGAGTTGAGAATTGTAGAGGGTGGAAGGTTTTCTGCAACAAACCTCAAAAAAAGTCAGAAGCGCCTGAGAAACACCACATTTTTTAAAAATGCCGATTTCAAGATTATAAAAACAGATGAGCCGGATAAGGTCAATACGGATATTACTGTAGAAGAAAAACCTACAGGTACTTTGAGCGCCGGGGTTGGCTACAGTACATATGATAAGATCATTCTGTCTGGAAATATATCTCAAGAAAACTTCCTGGGCACAGGGAGAAAACTCTATCTTACGGCTTCTTTGGGCGCTGTTACGAATAATTATAATTTTTCGTATTTAGAACCTTATATTTTTGATTTGAACATGCATGCGGGGTTTAGTGTATTTAATTTTGGAAGAATTTTGGATACGTATGATTATAATAAATGGGGCGGGAGTCTATCCCTTATAAAGCCCCTGACTGATGATGCAAAAGGATCTGTCAGGTACAGATACGAAACCACAAGTGTAACAAATATTGATGCTACAGCGAGCACTTATATTCAGGATCAGGCAGGTACATTGTCAACAAGCAGTGTAACTTTTTCCTTCGGAAAGAACACTATTGATGATGTATTGAACCCTCACATAGGAATAAATACAGAAACATCCTTTGAGCTTGCAGGTGGCCCTTTCTTAGGTGATAACTATTTCTACAGGATGATAGCCTTTTATGGAAAGTATATTCCTGCCGGTTTCTGGGATAGCACGTTTTTTATAAGAGGTACCGCTGGAACGATACAAGGGTATGGAGGAAAAGAAGTGCCTGTTTATGAAAAATTTTATGTAGGCGGGATGCAAACAGTAAGGGGTTTTAAATACGGCGAAGCAGGTCCACTGGATGCTACCGGAGAAGTTATCGGAGGCAAAAATCAATTGTTTTTTAATCTTGAGTGGGTTTTCCCCATTTATAAACCTGCCGGGTTTAAAGGTGTGCTGTTTTTTGATGCCGGGCAGGCCTTTGACGATTCAAGCGGTTGGCTGCTGAACGGTATACGGACCTCAGCAGGGTTTGGTATAAGATGGTTTTCTCCTATGGGTCCAATTCGTCTTGAACTCGGGTTTAATCTTAATCCAAGACAGGATGAGAAGGGAAGTGTTTTTGATTTTGCTATGGGTACACAATATTAAAAGGAGGCAGTATGAAAAATTTTATTTTTATTGTCCTGATTGCTCTTTCTGCTCTATTTGCTTTGACATTCCCGGTTAATGCTCAGAATTTAAACATCGCTTACGTTGATCTTCAGAGAGTTATGCTTGAATCTGACAAAGGCAAGGAAGCAAAAAATTCACTGACAGGCGAAGCCGAGAGATTAAAGAAGTTGTTGGACGGCAAACAGGAAGAGTTACAAAAAATGAAGGATGTAATAGAGCGGCAGAGCGCAACAATTACCCCGGATGCAAGGGCTGGAAAAGAAAAAGATTATCAGAATAAACTGAAAGATTATCAGAGATTAGCCAATGATTACCAGACTGAGTTGCAGCAAAAAGATGGAGAGTTTACTCAGAAAATATTAAAAGATGTTGAACAGGTAATCAAAACCATAGGAGAAAAAGATAAGCACATCCTTATTCTCGAAAAAAGTCAGGCAGGTATACTCTTTGCAAGCCCTTCAATTGATATAACGAATAAAGTTATTGCCCAATATAATGATTTTATGAAAAAGAAGCCAGCTCCTAAAAAATGATTACATTAAAAGATATTGCTGAAAAAATAGGGGGCCGTTTAACAGGTGATGGGAATATCGCCATAACGCGTATTTCAGGCATGAATGAAGCGCAGGAAGGTGATATAACCTTTCTTTCCCGGAAAGGTTTCATAAAACACATAAAAGACACAAAAGCATCGGCCATCATTGTCGGTGAGGATATAAATCCCGATGATTTTTCTGATAAAAATCTTATTATTGCCAAAAACCCTGGACTTGCATATGCCAGGGCAGCACAGATTTTTCATAAAGGATATCCCGAAGCGAAGGGAATAAGCCCCTTAGCCTCTGTTTCAAAGGGTGCAGAGGTATCAGAGACAGCAAGTATTTACCCTTATGTGTATATCGGCGAAGGGTCAGTAGTCCAAAGCAATGCCATTCTCTATCCGTTTGTTCATATAGGTGAAAATGCAGTAATCGGAGAGGGTACGATCATGTATCCTCATGTTACGGTATACGATGGGGTGATAATAGGGGAAAATGTAATTATTCACAGTGGTGCAGTTTTGGGAAGTGATGGGTTTGGCTATGTATGGGATGGATCGAGACATGTGAAGATCCCCCAACTCGGAATTGTGGAAATAGAGGATGAGGTGGAGATTGGAGCGAACGTAACGATTGACAGGGCTTCTCTTGGAAGAACTATCATTAAAAAAGGGACAAAAATTGATAACCTTGTTCAGATTGCACATAATGTGTCCATTGGTGAGAATTCTATCATTGTGGCTCTGGTGGGAATTGCGGGAAGCTCCTCTGTAGGCAACAATGAGATTCTTGCGGGGCAGGTTGGCGTGAAGGATCATGTAAACATC
>JBAWXY010000107.1:0-8916 GCA_037143835.1 Bacteroidota bacterium | reverse complement strand
GTTATAAATTTGGATAAACCATAGTAATCGGAGTTCGGCGAAGCCAAATGAACAATAAAAGAAAACAGCTGATCATAAACTTCTGGGAAATAGGATGGGTTTTTTAAACCAATCTTCTTATATTCGGTGTAAATTCTAAAAACATCAATTTACTGAAATATATAAATCCCATCAAGCTATGAAAAAACTACTTTTCTCAATCATTCTGATTTGCACAATAAGTTCTGTATCAATGGGACAGCCTCAAACCAACCAGGCACCGGATGTTTTAATAGCGGTTAGGACTTTAAATACCGATCTGGTTTATAAAGTGAACGGAAGGGACGGAAGGCTTTATCAATCATACCTTGGTCCAAAACTCGGTGACATCGCCAGCTTAACCCAGCTCAGGGATGCAGGTCATCTGGCTTATGCAACATTCGGCACAGATAATCTTTTTGAGTCGGCAATCCGTATGACACACAATGACGGCAATCCCTCTCTTGAACTGAAATATGTAAGTCATAAAACCGAAAAACCGGATGCCAACGTAACAATTACACATATTCTCCTGAAAGATTCTGAGTATCCGGTAGAAGTTACGCTCCACATTAAGTCGTTTGCTGCAGAAGATGTAATTGAACAATGGGTTGAGATTGTCCAAAAGGAATCAAACCCTTTGACAATTTATAATTATGCTTCATCAATGCTTCATTTTGATGCAAGTAAATACTGGCTTACTCAGTTTCATGGCGACTGGGCCGAAGAGATGAAAATGCAGGAAAGTGAACTTACAAGTGGTATTAAAATCTTAGACACTAAACTGGGTACACGGGCACATATGTACCAGACTCCGGTATTATTTCTCTCCCTCAATGAGAAATCAGACGAAAACAACGGGGAACTTATCGCAGGAACTCTGGGCTGGTCGGGAAATTTTCAATTCCTTTTTGAAGTTGATGAAAAAAATTCTCTTCGTGTCATTTCGGGAATCAATCCTTTTGCATCGGAATATACAATTCAACCCGGGAAACCTTTTAAAACCCCCTCATTTATATTTACTTTTTCGAACCAGGGAAAAGGACTTGCCAGCCGTAATCTTCATAATTGGGCCAGAAATTATGGGATCATTGACGGAAATAAAACGCGTTTGACACTCCTTAACAATTGGGAGACAACCTATTTTAATTTTGATGAGCCGAAACTTACCGGATTGCTCGATGATACCAAAAAAATGGGACTTGATCTGTTTCTTCTTGATGATGGCTGGTTTGCCAATAAATATCCGAGGAACGACGACCGCGCCGGACTTGGTGATTGGCAGGAGAATAAAGCAAAATTACCAAATGGCCTTGGTTATCTTGTAAAAGAAGCCGATAAGAGAGGTGTTAAATTCGGCATCTGGATCGAACCGGAGATGGTTAATCCAAAAAGTGAACTCTATGAAACCCATCCCGACTGGATATTGAAACTTCCAAACCGGCCGGAACATTACTACAGGAATCAGCTGGTGCTCGATCTTACTAATCCAAAAGTCCAGGAATTTGTTTATAACGTTGTGGACGAAATGATGACTAAATATCCGGGAATAGCATTCATCAAATGGGACTGTAACAGGATGATGACAAACGCATATTCAGTTTATTTAAAGGATAAACAATCGCATCTTTATGTAGATTATGTGAATAACCTTTATAATATCCTTGACCGTTTACGTCAGAAGTACCCGAAACTGCCAATAATGCTCTGTTCCGGAGGAGGAGGCAGGGTTGATTACGGAGCACTTCGTTATTTCACCGAATTCTGGGCAAGCGATAATACTGATCCTCTTGAAAGGATTTATATACAATGGGGGTACTCATATTTCTTCCCTTCAATTTCTGTCTGTAACCATATAACCTCATGGGGCAAACAGTCGCTTAAATTCAAAACTGATGTAGCCATGATGGGTAAAATGGGTTACGACATTCAGGTGAATGAACTTACTGAAAAAGAGTTGAAATTCAGCCAGGATGCAATTGCTAATTACAAAAGAATCAGTGACATTATATGGCACGGAGATCTTTACAGAATTGCTTCTCCATATGAGGGAAACAGGGCAGTTCTTCTGTATGTCAATAGCGCAAAAAATAAAGCTGTTCTCTTTGCTTATACTCTCAATTCAAGGTACGGTGAAACATTCAACCGGGTCCGTTTACAGGGCCTTGATCCGGCTAAAACCTATAAAATCCAGGAAATTAATGTTTCAACAGAAGGAAGACGTCCTGATGGCTCTGAAAGCGGCAAAAGCTATACTGGAGACTATCTGATGAAGATCGGTTTAAATGCAGGTTCTGCTACACCTCTTACAAGTGCGGTATTTGAAATAACAGAATAATTTTAATTAATATCTGGTTCTGATGCAGTCTGAATACCTGCTGCCACTTCAGGAATGATTCCCATTTTAACATAAATCGGGTGGACTAATGTTTTCAGTTCAGGTAGTTTTCTTAAAAAAAACAGAGCACCAATAATAGTAGCGATACCACCTGCAAGTATTGTGGCCGGAGTTCCGATAATTTTTGCCAACCCTCCCGCCATCAGGCTGCCGAAAGGAGCAGTACCCATAATTGCCATAGTGTAAAAACTCATAACCCTGCCGCGTTTATCATCATCAGTGATTGTTTGTATAATCGTATTACTCGCAGCTGTTTGCAGCATCATTCCCAAACCAATAAAGACCATCAGTACAAGTGAAAGGGGGAAGATCTTTGAAAATGATAAAATGATAAGACCAACTCCGAAAAGGATTGCGGCAGCAGGAACTATTCTGCCAAGCTTCAGAACTGTTTCCCGTGAAGCAAGGAATATTGCCCCCAGGAGTGCTCCAAAACCGGCAGCTCCCATGAGAAAACCATAAGTGTGAGAACCTCCATGCAAAATCTCTTTTGCAAAAACCGGCATCAGAACTGAATATGACATTCCCATAAGACTTACTATTCCGAGTAATATTATGAGATGTCTAATCGGAGAAAAACCAAAGGTATAATTCAGTCCCTCTTTAAGTTCTTTCAATATTTCAGACTCCTTCTTCCTGACTTCCTTTATTTTGAGCTTCATCATTAATAATGAAATAATTACGAAGATATAGCTGACCGCATTAAGGAGAAAGCAGATCCCTTCTCCTGTAGATGCAAGCATAACCCCGGCTATTGAGGGACCAATAATTCTGGCTCCGTTAAACATCAGAGAATTAAGTGCTATTGCATTACCCAGGTCTTCCTTTTTCTCAACCATGTCTATTACAAATGAGTGGCGTGCGGGCACATCAAAGGCGTTTATACAGCCAAGAGCAATACTCAAAACAACAATGTGCCAGATCTGAATTACCCCTGCGAGACAAAGCCCTGCAAGGACAAAGGCCTGGATCATCGAAATAATCTGTGTAACCAGCAAAACACGGTATCTGCTCCAGCGGTCAGTAAGAACACCAGCAACAGGTGAAAGTAAAAAAGTTGGTATCTGACCGGCAAAACTGACAACACCAAGGAGTAGTACCGAACCTGTCATATGGTAAACAAGCCATGGCATGGCAATACGTTGCATCCAGGTTCCGATCAGCGAAATACTCTGCCCGCTGAAAAACAGCCGGTAGTTCCTGTATTGAAGTGAACGAAAAATTATCTTGAATCTGAAAAATTTATTTGAGTTATCAGCCACTTTAGTCAAAAGTAATTTCTTTTAAACTATATGAAATAAATACAAAGTAGCAATAACTAATATGGTAAAAGATGAAACACCTATAGGGAACCAGACAGGTGCAATCCAGGGTTTCGGAATGAGGAAAAGGACATCAATGGTTGTAAGCTTTGGTGGCCATTTTATAAGAATGTAGAGTGATAAATAGTAGAATAGGTCCCAGAAAGCAAACGTCCAGAGAAAGAAAACTCCTTTTTCGATCCAGGTTGAACCAACGAGGAAAGCAATAACAACAAGCATAATTATTGTTGCTGCTTCCCTGGTCATTTCGATATACAAATATCTTTGGGGGAATTTCTCAAGAGATTCATTGTTCGACTCTGAATCCAGCATTCCGAGCGCTTTCCTTAAATAGACAACTACCACTCCTTCAAAGTGAGCCATTGCAATTCCAAAAAGGGCAAGAAGAGATAGTTTAGTTAACATATAGAAAGGTATTCAATATTCAACAGATCAGCTAATTTACAAATTTTATCTGATATATGTCCGACTCCGATAGCACAATGATGTGATGGTCCGGCTTTTGACCAGTTATCAATGAATTCCCTTGCAGATAAAGGGAATTTATAACGGCTGTTGGTATTTCCGATCTGTAGGGTCGGGCCCTCAACGGAATGACCCTGAGCTGTAAGAAGAGTTATCCTGCCATTTCCTCCCTGACATACGGAAAGAAGTGTGACCGGACCATTTGCAACTTTCATCTGTATTGATAATCCTTTTCCGGGCTTGCCATGAAAAACAGGAAGAGGTACCAGTCCGACTTTCCCATCTGCAATTTTGAAATGTGCCGGTCCATCATGTCCCATAAGGATAATGTCATCATTAAAATCCATTCCATAAAATTCAGAGAATGAGCCTCCGGTGTTGAATGCATCCATTATCTTCATTGCCAGAACATTCTTTATTTCGCATTCCCCGGCAACTGGAATGTTTCTGCCTGTGAGTAGTGTCATGCCCGGGATTAATGTTGTTACTATCTTTTCATAATCCGCATCACCTTCACCTTCATAATAATAGGTCAGGGCTCCAAGCCTGAATTTCTCTGCCAGCCGGTCTAGTGCAACTGAACTTATTGCCGCCTGTTCTATATCATCGGAAGAGCACTCCTTTGAAACATTGAACCAATCTTTAAACCGGCCGATCTCTGAATTGACCTCAACGTCTGACACTTTTCCTCTGAGGCTTTTCAGAGCACCGAATTCAATGAGTTCAAAATGACTTCCGAAAGCAGCAGCTAGCATTGTGATATCACTGTAAACATCAAGCATTCCGTTATAATAATGACCCATTACTCCCACCCTGGTGTTTTTCATGACCTTCATTACTGAACAGGCTTCAATCCATTCTTTAATTTCATTCCAGACATATTCCTCATCGAGGTAACCGGTTATAAGATTATACTTTATACCGGCCCTGTTAAATACACTCGCAAGTTCAGGGGTTACACAACTCTGGCAATATGATAACCATTCTCCTGTCATTTTGCCCCTGTCTCCCATGGAATTGAATTTCTCATAATCAATAGCTTCCGATGGCTGGAGGTTAAGAACAATAACAGGGCAGTTAACCCTTTGGATTAACGGTAAAACATTATGCGACAGGGCATATGTCGAAATATTAAGGAAGATAAGATCAACTTCGCTTTTTTGGAAAAATCCAGCTGCTTCTATTGCTTTATCCGGATTGTCTACCATTCCGGCATCGAATACTTCAGTGCCGGATTGCTCCAGGTGATCTTTAATCCTGAACTGAAAAGATTTTAGTTTATCAAGTAATCCATCGAACTGAGACCAATAAGTGTCGAGTCCTATTCCAAAAAGTCCGATTTTAACTTTGCTTCCCATTGAATTTATTCTCTTTTAAGGAGTTCTTTCAGAATAACATTTTGGCAGCCAGATAACCAAAGTATAATCCAAAAATACCAAGCACCACACCCAGACTTCTGATAAAAACTTTTATAACCATAATATTAATTCTGTGCCGGAACCTGACAACCAGGAATGCCATGAGAAAGAACCAGGTTATACTTCCCAGAGATAGGAATAATGCATAAAATATGCTTATTACCAGATGAAAATATACAGGGTATTTCGTCTGGTCCGGCTGATGATCCTTATTTTTACCTATCTGAATATTCTCAAACTGGTCAAGTGATAAAATCTTTGAGTTTTCTAAATTTCCACCTTCAATATTACTGATCTCCTTTACATGCTGGTCCATTTTACCCGCCAGTCCACCTGTATGAAAGCCCATAGATGCCACTAAAGAAATTACAAAAAAAGATGAGGTAAGAACTCCGATAAATAAAGTCGGATTAAGGAAGTTGATCATAAACCCTGTGTAAAAGGCTCCCTTATCACGCTTTTCAATTTTTTCAGCTAGATGGCTTTTATCTTCAAGATGTTCAATATCGATTTTTGTCTTTATTATCTTGTATCCCAGGTAGAAAAAGAATATTGAACCAATTGCAAATATATATGGTATGGCAGGTTTGTATAAAGAATAAAGTTTTGTCAAACCATATACTGCAATGAATACATAAGAAAAATCTGCAATAGAAGCGCCTATGCTTACTAAGTTACAGTAACGCAACCTTCCTTTGAGTGCATTTGAAGTGATCAGGATGCTGATTGGACCTGCAATTGGCATCGAGAAAATAAATCCTGCCAATAAACCGGCAATTGATATGGTTATGATACTTTCTATCATGAAACCTTTTTATTATGGTTGTATATGATTTAAGATAAGTACTTCAGCTGTTTTTAAATCTTCTTACGTATCAATCTCAATGCAAAAATAATCAATTGTATCAATCACTAAGCTGTCTAAAATACTTTTTCTTAAACCATAATGCCACATTCACAAGTGCGATCATAACCGGGACCTCAACCAATGGGCCGATTACAGCAGTAAATGCCTCCCCTGAGTTTATCCCGAAGACTGCAATTGCAACTGCAATGGCAAGTTCAAAATTATTACTTGCAGCTGTAAATGAAAGTGTTACTGTTTGCTCATAAGTCGCTCCTGCCCTCCTGCTCATGAAGAAGGAGAACATAAACATAATTACGAAATAAATTATGAGAGGTATAGCGATCAATACAACATCCAAAGGTAATTTTACAATGTATTCGCCTTTCAGGGAGAACATTACTATTATAGTGAATAACAAGGCAATAAGTGTGATGGGACTTATTTTGGGAATAAATTTAGTATGATACCACTCCTTGCTTTTAACCCTGATTAAGATGAAACGGGTAAGAAAACCCGCAATGAATGGAATACCAAGATAAATAAAGACACTCTTCGCTATTTGTCCGATTGTTATATTCTCAACCACTGAATTAGTTGGCACTCCGAACCATCCTGGTAAAACTGCAATAAAAACCCATGCATAAACTGAGAAAAGTAATACCTGGAATATGGAATTAAAGGCCACCAGTCCCGCACAATATTCTGCGTCTCCTTTTGCCAGGTCGTTCCATACGATCACCATGGCAATACAGCGGGCCAGACCAATCATAATAATACCATACATATAAGGAAGGTTTGCATTGTCTTTCCCGGGAAATAGTTTGAAGAAAAGAATTGCCAGTGTAAACATCAGAACCGGTCCGATAATCCAGTTCTGGAACAGGGAAAGACCCAGAATTTTAAAGTTCCGGAAAACGCCTCCCAACTCTTCATATTTTACTTTTGCCAGTGGTGGATACATCATCAGAATTAAACCAATGGCAATAGGAATATTAGTAGTGCTTTCAGGGGAAGATTTTAATGAATCCCAGAATACTGCTATTACCGGGAAAAAATATCCGGAAAAGACTCCGATAAACATTGCAAGAAATATCCAGAGAGTCAGATATCTGTCGAGAAATTTTAGTCTGGGTTTCATATTGTAATAATTTGAAAATTATATAATTTGAAAATGGGTTATTTATTTAATCATGAACTAATTTGATTTTGCAGAACGGAGAAACTTAGCAACACGTTGTATTACTATCTGAACATCCGCATGTTGGTTCTGTGTTATTAAGTATCCCGCTAATAATACCTGCTGCACAACCAACGCCTGAATTAACTGTTATCGCCTGCACAGGGCAATTGAGAGCACATGCGCCGCACTCCATGCAATAATCGCGTCTGATAATATGAGCTTTCTTTCCAGCTAGCTCAAATACCTCATGCGGACAGACTTTAACACACATTCCGCATCCATTGCATGTCTCCTCACACAATTTGAGTGTCACAACATCAGGCAGATATAAGAGATCCTTCATAATTCAAAATTTAATTTAGTTTTCCAATAACCTGTAAAACAATACCTGATATGGCAAAACCTATTTGCAGTGGAAGCGAAATCCTCATCTCCTTTTTTACTCCTGACAATGAAGTATATGTTGATGATCCGGTAAAATTCATTGCCAGGAAAGAGGAAATCGCTGTTATAATAAGAAACCAGGATATTATTTCAAAGGCATTACTTCCAGCAAGGTTTAAGAATAATAGGAATAGAAAAACAATTGCTCCGGTGTAAAAGCCCTTTAAGGAGAAAGTTCTGGCAGGAATATAAGGGAGGGACATAGGTGTAATTACTATCCCGGACAGATATGCCAGAAATACATTCAGGATTGCAGGACCACCTTCACCTGAAAAATCTCTGTACGAGAAACCATTCCTGGTCAGGCCGGAAATTATAAATATAACAGCCATTGCACCAAGAAGGTAAATTTTCCCATAAATAAAATCATTGGGAATAAGCTTCAGACGATCTTCAAACCCGAAGGTAACTCTTCGCATCTCCTTGTCAGCTCTATAACCATCATCAATAAATCTTTTTATATCGGATGCACGAACCGGCCCATAATGAACATTAAAACCGGATTCCTCTTTGACAATATATGCAGCAACACCTGTTGCACTCAATTGTGGAAGAATTATCCTTTTATGATTTACAATTTTATCGAGAGAAACAAGTTTGATTCTGCTAACAAGCTCTTTAGTGCCGAAAGTCCCTTTCCCTGCAGCACACCAGACGTTTACCCCCCGGGTATCCAAAACCAGTATCCATCCGTTTACTCCTGAGAGGTTTTTACGTAAAGTATCGAATGAAAGTTTGTAGTTTGCTGTCACAAAGACATCGGATGTTGGACCGGGAGAGCCAAATGCATAAAGCCCAGGGCTAACTAAGTAATTATCACGATT
>JBAWXY010000106.1:0-8957 GCA_037143835.1 Bacteroidota bacterium | reverse complement strand
TTCTTTCTTATCACTCCTTTCATCAGGTCTCTGGTCGGTTCTCCATTTAGGAGCTTTTCTTTCCTGTGGCACCAGCTCTGCATTTTTAAAGAGATCGGGTTTTTCATCAATTCTTTCAGGTCTTTTAACCTGCTCCTGCCTTTCAGCAGGCTTTATTTCCGGTCTTTTAAGGTCGCCAGGTGAAACTGACATAACAGATTCTATTGATCGTTTTACAACCGTCTTTAAGGTCCTGGGACGTTTTCCTCTTCTCATGGAAGAATCAGACTCCTGATTATTAACCTCAGATGAAGAACGTATATCTTCCTTCTCAATTTTAAAGGTTGGTTTGATTTCCGTGGCCTCAATTGCCTGCTGATCAAGGATTTTGTAAATCAGATCCTGCTTTTTCAAAGATTCTGCTTTTTTGATTTTAAGTTCCTTTGCTATATCTTTTAATTCAGGAAGCAGTTTCTTACTTAACTCAAGAATGTCGTACATATTTTAATGATAAATGGAATATAAGAGATCTTAATGATTTTTTTGGAAACACGGGCCAAGATATGAAGATGAACCCGCTGGATAATACTATAACAATTTCACATATCCGAAAAACGCTGCAATATTAAATAAAATTGCTAATATATTTCCTGTAAAATGTTGTTAAAAATGCAACGCGATTTTCTCAAATCAATTAATAATTTGATATTCAATATGTAAAATAGCTCTGCAAGTTACAAAAAATTATTATTAACCAAAAAATAATTAGGAGAATATGTTGAATAATAGCTTTTTTTTATTAAAATTGTACCTATTGCCTGAAATTTCTTTGAAAAACTAATGTCTGGCCTGAATATGCGTCAGTTAAAGATAACAAAGCAGGTTACTAATCGCGACACCCCTTCACTGGATAAATATCTCCAGGAGATAGGGAAGGTTGACCTTATTTCACCTGAAGAGGAGGTCATCCTTGCCAGAAGAATAAAATCGGGCGATACCGATGCTTTAAGGAAACTTGTAAGAGCCAATCTTCGTTTTGTTGTATCGGTTGCAAAGCAGTATCAGAACCAGGGAATGAGTCTGCCTGATCTGATCAATGAGGGTAATCTGGGACTGATGAAAGCTGCCCAGCGATTTGATGAGACAAGAGGATTTAAATTCATCTCCTATGCCGTATGGTGGATACGCCAGGGAATTCTTCAGTCTCTTGCTGAACAGGCAAGGATAGTACGACTTCCGGTAAATAAAATAGGATCAATTAATCGTATAAATAGGGCTTTTGCACGACTTGAACAGGAGTACGAGAGGGAACCCTCTTCTCAGGAGATTGCTGAAACACTTGAGATGATACCGGAAGAGGTTAAGGAAGTTCTGAAAACGAATGGCCGGACTGTCAGCATGGATGCTCCTATAAGTGCCGAGGAAGATAATAACATGTACGACATCCTGCAAAGCAACGATACACCAAGTCCTGATAGAAATCTTATTAATGAATCGCTTGCCTTTGAAATAGAAAGGGCACTGAGCACTCTCTCCTCTCGCGAATCCAAGGTTTTGAAGTTATATTTCGGATTAGGCATGAAACATCCTTACACTCTTGAAGAGATTGGTGAGAAGTTAAACCTTACTCGCGAACGGGTCAGGCAAATAAAGGAAAAAGCAATCAAAAGGATTCAGTTTACAACCCGTTGCAGAATATTGAAATCATATCTGGGATAACAATTTGTTTCTATATTTGCCCAAAATAATCTTTAATGGACCACCTTGTCTCTCCTTCGCTGTTAGCCGCTGATTTTGGGAATCTTGAAAAAGATGTCTTAATGGTAAATAAAAGTCAGGCCGACTGGCTTCACCTCGATATCATGGATGGTCTGTTTGTCCCGAATATTTCATTCGGTTTTCCGGTTATTGAATGTGTCAGAAAGGTTGCAGAAAAGCCACTTGATGTGCATCTGATGATAGTTGACCCCGACCGTTATCTGGCCCGCTTCCGCGATACCGGGGCTAATATTCTGACGGTTCAGTATGAAGCCTGTATGCATTTGCAACGAACAGTAACAGAAATTCATAACCTTGGAATGAAAGCAGGTGTGGCATTAAACCCTCATACTCCTGTCTCACTTCTCAAGAATATCCTTCCTTTCATCGACATGGTTCTTATAATGACAGTTAATCCGGGTTTCGGCGGACAATCTTTCATCATGGAGAGCTATAATAAAATTACTGAGCTTCGTAAGATGATTGATGCAGGTGGTTATAATGTAATGATTGAAGTCGACGGAGGCATTGATACAAAAAATGCTGCAAAACTTATTGAGTCAGGTGTCAATGTTCTTGTGGCCGGTAATTCGGTTTTCAGTTCGGATGATCCGATTGAGACAATACGGAAACTAAAGAGACTTAATTAACTGCAATAACCGAGTCAGATATATATTCAATAATATCCTGAACCCGCTCCGGTTGAAACCACCTGATATCCTTGTCTTTACCCCACCATGTTATTTGCCGTTTTGCATACCTGCGACTGTTCCGTTTTATGAGTTCAATAGCTTTCTCCCGTGAGATTTTTTCATCAAAAAAATCAAAAAACTCTCTGTACCCCACACTGTTCAGCGCGTTCAGATTTCTGAATTTAAAGAGAAGTCTTGCCTCTTCCTCAAGTCCCGCTTTAACCATATTATCAACCCTCGAATTAATCCTGTTATAAAGATCATCCCTGGTTCTTTCAAGTCCTATTTTAACTATCCTGAAATCTCTTTTCCTTTTTTGCTTTTTAAGGAAGGATGAATAAGGCCGGCCGGCAGTTTCACAAATCTCAAGAGCTCTCATTATCCGTTTGTAATTTTTGAGATCCACTCTTGCATAATGTTCAGGATCAAGTATTTTAAGAGCTACTCTTAACCCTTCAATCCCTTCCTCTTTGTATCTTGAAATGTATTTATCCCTAACAACAGGATCAACATCAGGGATGTCGTCAATGCCGTTACAAACCGCATCGATATACAATCCTGAACCACCCGACATTAAAACAATATTATTCCTGCTGAACAGACGTGGAAGAAGATCCAGAACATCTCTTTCGAAAAGACTGGCGCTGTAGTAATCTTCAACTGATAAAAATCTTATAAAATGATGCTTTATTGTATTCAGTTGATTATCAGATGGAACAGCTGTACCTATGCTCATTTCCCTGAAGAGCTGCCTGGAGTCAGCTGATATGATATCACAATTAAACAAGGCTGCTAAATCTATAGAAATATCAGTTTTGCCGACCCCGGTCGGACCAAGCAGAACTATAAGAATATTTTTCATCGGAATATGATCCTGGAGAGGACTATTCTTCGTCCTCGTTCAGGTTATCTGTATTTTCGAAATCTGGCAGGGCCTCATCATCATCCCCGTTAAGGAAGAGATCATCAACTTCCGGTTCACCTTCATCCTCATCCTCGTCTACTGAAACAACAATATTGTTATAAAGCTTGCGTGAGCTTCCACCAAAAACCACCTGTTTGGGAGGGATTCCCTTTGAATTTGTGCATGATGGATATTCACGGCCATCTTTCTCTTTTGATTCTCCGGTATATTCAACAAAGAGAGATCTTTCGTTAAAAAAGTCGAAAACGTAAAGTAATTTCTGGTTCTTACGGAAAATAATATCTTCCAGAACAGCAACTTCCATCGTTGAAGAACCTGTACCCATATCAAAAAGTGTAAATTCTTCCTCCTTCTCCCAATTGTCTGTTGCCATAAAAAATGAAGCCATTTGGGATTTATCAAACTCCAGTTCATCCTGAATGAGGTTGTGAAAATCCAATAATGTATGGGAATCCAAAAATTCAAATTCCCTTACAAATGACTCATCTTCATCTGATAACACTACAAATTTATAAACCATAATATGTATTAATTCGATGGGTGCAATATAATATTTTTTAGTTTACAATATTCCGGCTAATTTTTTTTAGAAGAAATTCTATCGTATCAATCCCGTCGGCATAATCCCACAGATGTGGCGACTGGGTTTTACCAAAAGGGAGGTCATGCCTGCTAACGACACATTGAATTTTTTCTTTCAGCAGGTCTGTTTGCTGCTTTACAGCAGTTTGCGAATCATAAAATTCATAATGGAGCACAGAAACCGGGGATGATAATCCTCTCTCTTCTTTCAACAATAAGTAACCAGTATCATGAAACTTTTCTTTATTGACCAGGTAAACAGCTTTATTGAAATCGTAATTGTTGGCATATTTAACATGATTGATACTTACTGCAAAAGCATCCCAGTTCCTAATCATTGCAGATAAGTCATATCCTTTGGGCAGATAAATTTTTGAGACATTCCTGCAACCCAGTCCAAAATATGAGAAGATATCCGTCCCCAAACTCTCCAGTTCAGCATCTGTTTCATTTCCCTCAAGGACTGCAATACTGTTTCTGTTCTTCCTTATTATATTGGGGTATTTGCCGAAATAGTACTCAAAGTATCTTGAACTGTTATCGCTGCCGGTTGCGATTACAGCATCAAACCCTGACAATGTTTTATCGGTTATTGATATATGTTTTTTTAATCCGTTATTTATCCGGTAAAGAAGCTCTGAAACATAATTGATCAGGTCCGAGTCCTTCGAACTTGTTTTAGCAATGATATTATTCCCGGAAATAAGAACAGAGAGAAAATCATGAAATCCCACAAGGGGGATGTTTCCGGCCATTACAACTCCGATATTTATCGGTTTGAACTGATTTATTAATTGTGGATATGCAGAACACCATTTGGTAAGGTTATCAAAAGTGAGTTCTTCTGCTATTGTGCTTACTGCCATCCTTACATTTTCAGGTGTGAACCACGGATTGAGCTTATGCTGGTTGTCAATCAGGGCATTAAGCTGTTCAGCATAGCTCCCTGTCCTTCCATTCAATGAATTACGAAGGATCTCCCCGAGGACAGAAAATGATTTTATTCTTTCTTCAAGATTCATAATTTGCATAATTGCAGCAAGCAAATTTACTGAATTTGAATCATATTAGAATAAAAAAAACTGACCCGGAGGACGGGTCAGTTCATTAACAACAATGAAACTTTCACTATTTTCTAACTAACAATGTAGAAACAGGTCTCAGACCTGTTTCTACTACTACAAAAATTATTTTAATGTAAATGTAACGGGCATAAAATACCAGACTTTAACCGGTGTTCCGGCCAGTTTGCCTGGTTTCCAAGAAGGGAGTAACTTGAAAACCCTGACAGCTTCAGCATTAAGTTCAGGATCAACACCTTTTAACACTGAAACCTGATCAATTGATCCATCTGTGTTGATACAGAATCTTAGGATCACTTTTCCTGATATGTTCTTTTCTTTTGCTGCTTTAGGATATACAAGTTTAGAATTAATAAACTTATTTATTGCTGTTTCCCCACCAGGGAAGACAGGTGCTACATCATACCCGGTTATTTCTTGTTTTGGGGTGCAGACGGAGCTTTTGCTGAAGGATTAGTCCCGGTTTCGGCTACGGGTTTACTAAGTGCAAATGTAATTGGTACCATATACCAGACATTAACAGGTTTTCCACCCTGTTGCCCGGGCTTGAATGTTGGAAGGGTTTTAACAACTCTTATTGCTTCAGCGTCGAGTTCAGGATCAACACCCTTAAGGACACTGATCCTGTCCACTCCACCAACATCAGTTACACAAAACCTGATGATAACCCGTCCCTGAATACCATTAGCTTTTGCAGATTCAGGGTATTTTGTATTTTCGCTGATGTATTTGAGAAGTTCACCATCACCACCGGGGAACATCGGCATCTCTTCAACAACTACAAATGGAGTTCCTTCTTCGTAAACAGGTGGTGTTCGCGGAGTGAGTAAAAAGTCGAAGTTTGTCATAAACATGAACTTTACAGGTTTCCCATTCTCCTTACCTGGTTGCCATGCCGGCATTAATTTAGTAACTCTTATTGCTTCTGCGTCGAGAGATGGAGATGTACCTTGCATTATTTTAGCATTAGAAACCGAACCATTCTTTTCAATAATAAATCTTATAAATACAACTCCTTCTATTCCTAAATTTTTTACTTCCGGAGGATATTTTACATTTTCAGTTTTAAATTTCTGAAAAACATCGTTTCCACCTGGAAACTGGGGCATCTCTTTTGTATATGAATAAACTGTGTCATTCCCAATAACCTCGTAGCGCGATGGCCGCTGGGGACCGTCTCCGTTCAGAGTAAAGGTTATGGGTACCATGTACCAGACAGGAACATCTTTTCCTCCCTGCCTGCCGGGTTTGAATGCTGGTAATGTACTGACAACTCTAATAGCTTCTGCATCAAGTTCAGAATCAACTCCTTTAAGGACAGTTACCAGGTTGACATTTCCTTTTGCCGTTATGCAAAATCTTATAATTACCCTTCCTTGTATATTATTCTTTTTTGCTGTTTCAGGATATTTCGTATTCTCAGCAATGTACTTGAGAAGTTCTGTATCACCACCGGGGAACTGTGGCATTTCTTCAACCACAACAAATGGCTCCTGGTCGGATTCATCTGTTACCACTTCCCTGGCGACCTTTACATTATCCTTTAATGCAGAATTCTGCTGAGGTGGAGGCGGAGGAGGAGGTGGTGGCGGAGCAATTTCTGTGTGAACAGTGGCTACTTTCTTCTTAGCAGCACATGAAGAAAAAGCAACCAGAACAATAAGGATTACCGGCAAAACCAGTAATAGTTTCAGACTTGCCGATACGATGATAGGTTTTTTTGTTTTCATGATCGTTTGTTTTTTATTTATAAATGGACAGCTTACAAATTGATTATGTTAGGTAATATCAAATATATAACGAAAAAATTAGTTATGCAACTAAATTCTTAATTATTTACAAAAAAAATGAAATCGGGAAATAAATCGATAGGGACAGGTCGCGATATTGCAGGGACAATGGAATTATTTCAGCGTAAATGTTATTGGTACCATATACCAGACTGGAACGGGCTTCCCTCCCTGTTTACCGGGTTTGAATGCCGGAAGTGTTTCTACAACCCGTATTGCTTCTGCATCAAGTTCAGGGGAAACGCCTTTTAGAACACTTATCAGGCTTACACCACCTTCTGCTGTTACACAGAATCGTACAATAACTCTTCCCTGGATATTTTGCTCCTTGGCAGCAGCAGGATACTGTGTATTCTCGGCAATATACTTTAAAAGTTCACTATCACCACCGGGGAACATTGGCATCTGTTCAACAACTACAAATGGAGTAGTCTCGGCTTTATCAATTACTTCTTCCTTTACCTCTATACCCGCATCTATCTTTGATTCTGAAGGCGGTGGTGGGGGCGGAGGAGGAATTATTTCAGATTTGGATTCAGATTTTAGTGTTGATGATTGAGATGATAACGTAGATGGGTCAGATGATATCTTAGATGGTGTAGATGATAAAGTAGCTGATGATGGTTCAGAAACTGTTATAGGAACTATTTGTTGCTCAAGAGGATTAGGAATCTCTTTGTATGCAGAGATAGCTAAAAATACTAAGCCGATGACAGGTACAACTATGAGCAATTTCATGTTTGCAAGAGCTGAAGTCCGCTTTTTTGTCATCATGATCATCCGTTTTTTGATAAGCGAGGGATTTGAAAAGCTGTTTGTCAGATTGAATGCTCTCGATTTAAAAACCTGACTTAATAAAAGACATTGATAATTTACCACCGGTACTCCGGAACTCAGGCATTCCTTGTCAGCCTGGTATTCATGGATAGCCCGCAATGATCTGTTAAGCAAGTAAACAACGGGGTTGAACCATTGAACAGCTTTTATCGTTTCAATAAAAATGATGTCTATGAAATGATTTCTTCTGAGATGGTTTTGTTCGTGTCTGATTATCTCCCCTGCCTCTTCCGGACTCAGCCTGGTATTTATAAATATATATCCTATTGCAGAGAATCCGGCTGTATTAAATCCATGAAATCTGATGATCCGGCTTCCTTCGTTTTTTTGCCGTGCAATTAAAAACAGAAGATTCAGAAGATCAATCAGCAACTTGAATACGAAAACTATTACACCTATAATATATATTGAATAAACTATCTGCAATGGACCTGCTGCTGATGATCCGGAGTTTAATGCCTCTGTTCCGTTTGAAGTTGCAGTAATAAAGACCTCAGACAGCAATTTTCCGAAAAGCTGAATGTCCATTGGTTTGATAGTCTGTAAAGTAAAGAATGGGAAAATCATAGCTGAGGCTAATGACAGAAGGATAAAAGCTCTGTTACGGCCATAGGATGTATCCCTGCTCAACATTATTGAATATACCAGGTAAAAGGCAATCAGATAGACAGCGGATTTTACCATATATATAAATAGTGTATTCATCTATTTTCTTTTTGTTTTTTTACCTCACCTTCCATTATTTTCATAATCTCTTCCATCTCCTTGACAGAGATGCTTTTTTCCTTTGCAAAAAAGCTCACCATTTTTTCAAAAGAGTTAGAAAAGTAGTCGTTTACAAAAGTGCTGAGATGTGTTTTCGAATACTCGTTTTTCGAAACAACCGGATAGTACTCATGTGTTCTTCCATATGCTTTGTGAGTTACAAAGCCTTTATCCTGCAAAATACGGACAATAGTGCTCACTGTATTATATGCAGGTTTTGGTTCATCAAAGTGTTCGAGTATATCTTTGACAAATCCTTTTTTTATCTTCCATAGAACCTGCATCACCTGTTCCTCAGCTCTTGTTAATTCTCTCATATCCTGTTTTTTAATTCAAATTTCTTAATTCGTTTGTTCAATTGTTCGTTTGTTCTTTATAATACCAGACCAATTATACAACGAATAAATTAGTTATGCAACTAAAAGACAAATTATTTTCAATTAAATATAAAAAATGCAACCTCTCCGGGGTTGATCTTCTGATTTTAACACGTTTTATATTAAATGAGATTCAGGAATGAAAAGTGAAGAAATGTTTAGGGCTTGCG
>JBAWXY010000105.1:0-8971 GCA_037143835.1 Bacteroidota bacterium | reverse complement strand
CTATAAAAGAGAGAAATTAAGTAATAAAAAGGTCAACGTTATTTAGGCATTGACTTATTCTTACCTGTAGCCTGTCGCCCGTCACCTGTAGTAAAAAATACATCGCCTATCGCCTGACAATCAGCCACTTATAATCCTCAGGGTCAATTACAGCATTTATAATCACCGGCTCGTTTACAGAAAGTGCCTCAATAATTGCTTTTCTCATATTTTCATTTGAATCAGCCCTTAATACTTTAATACCCAGAAAAATATCAGAACCGAAAAGATCACCCTGATAAAGAATGGTTCCATAGGATGGGAGGTTCTTCCATGATTGTTTTACTTTAATCAGGTTAAGTTCGCCGTCGGAAAAAACTACAACAATCACAGGTAGATTGTATCTTTTTGAAGTTATCATCTCTCCGGCCATCATGAGGAAGCCACCGTCGCCTGTAATACAAACGACTGTTGCTTCAGGATTATTCATCTGGGCTGCAAGGGCAGCAGGGATTCCGAACCCCATTCCCGACCATCCGTTTGTCATTATTATTTTTCCTTTACCATGGGTCTGCCAGAATTGCCCGATAAGATGAAGATGAGAACCGACATCTGCTGTAAGTATAACATCTTCCGGTAATTCATCCTGCAGGACCTTAAGTGCAGCAGCAGGTCCGAAATGGTTTGTAAAGCCATTAAAAACCGAATTCATTTCATCACGGATTCCTTTTATGACAGCTTGTTCGAAAATCAATGAGCCTGTATTCAGATTTTTAAGGATACTGAACCATTCATCTACCGGACCTGAATACTGAGCAATAGTGCCAGTGGAAGGCATGTCGGTTTCCATAATGTCAAAATGAACAAGAGGGACATCCGGCATCCACGACTCGTAATTATATTCAACCGGGTCGTAACCAATGCCAATCACAAGATCGGTTTTTTCGTATATATCTTCAAGATAGTCACTTAATGAATGGAATAACACTCCGGCATAGCATGGATGGTCTTCAGGTATCAATCCTTTTGCCATGGGTGTTATCACTACCGGCATTCTGCAAGAGTCGAGAAACTCCAGCAATTCAGTCTGTATATCAAGTCGTGCTGCTGTAAGCCCAACAGCCATAAGAGGCCGGTGTGATTTCTCAAGAAGAAAAATTACCTTCTGAATGTCATTCCGGTAATATCTGTTCTCAAGAACCACCCCTGGTGCAGATATTGCATCAATTTCAATTTCTGATATATCTGAAGGAAGTCCAATATGGATTGGTCCGGGGTAGGAGTCCTGGCATAGTCTGATTGCCGATTCCATAACTTCAGCCACGTTATCCGCACTCAACCTGAATGTTGCTTTTGTTAAAGGCTCAAAAAGCTTCTGGTGGTTGATATTCATCTGGGTTGTACGGTTAACCATGATATCATCCATTTCACTTGTGAAAACAATAACAGGAGATCTGTCAAGTAATGCTCCTCCGACACCTGTTGCAATGTTCGTGGCACCTGGTCCGAAGGTAGCATGACAAACACCCGGGATCCCTGTCAGCCTGGCTGTTACATCTGCCATGATCCCCGCTGAGGCTTCATTTGAAGTCAGAATGAACTCTATACCTGCGGCTCTGAATGCTTCAAGATACGGGATGGATGGTCCGCCGGGGATACCGAATACATATCTTACTCCGCGATTAAATAATTGATTCGCAATATATTCCGCTATAGTCATGAATAACATGTTGAATAACAAACAAAACTATTAAATATTATGATCTCTTCATGTTAAAATTGAATTCAAATTCCGTTACATTTATCTGAATGTTTTTTTTCTGATATTTGCCGTCAAATAAATTTTCGTTGAACAGTAAGGGAAACACTATTTTTTGGGCAATAATAGCCTGCCTGTTGTGGTCAACAGCTTATGCAGGTATAAAGCTTGGATTGCAATATGATACACCGTTTCATTTTGCAGG
Organism: Bacteroidota bacterium; assembly: GCA_037143835.1. Taxonomy (GTDB): domain Bacteria; phylum Bacteroidota; class Bacteroidia; order Bacteroidales; family VadinHA17; genus LD21. The sequence goes on along the minus strand of JBAWXY010000105.1, from coordinate 7,028 downwards.
TGTTCGGTTTATCATTTCAGGTCTGATAATCCTGCCTTTCACTGTGAAACCGGCGGTTTATATAAGAATGATCAGGGAACACTGGAAGGTAGTTGCATGGGTTACGCTCCTTCAGACCCTTATCAATTATTCATTGTTCTATCATGGCCTTAATCTGGTCCCGGGGGCACTGGGTGCAGTGATAGTTGGCTCACAACCTCTTGTTACTGCTGTAGTCGCTTCAATGATGCATAATGATGATAAGCTTACGAGGAAAAAAATTGTCACGATAATATTTGGCATCTCAGGTGTAATATTTATCAGCGCCGGAAGACAGGCATTCAAATTCGGAACAGCAATCGAACTTTTAGGAGTACTGATGATACTTGTTGCCAATATTTCCACAGCTATAAGTAATGTAGTTGTATCGCTCAGGAGCAAGGGTATTAACCCGTTTGTTCTCAGTTCATCTTCGCTTTTTATCGGAGGGGTAATACTCTACCTGATATCAATTCCCATTGAGGGGAGGCCACAAGGATCATTGCCTCTGGAATACTGGCTGATCTTATTGTGGTTAAGTTTTATGGCTGCATTTGCTTTTTCATTGTGGTTTAAACTGCTACAACGACCGGGGGTTAAAGTCTCTGAACTTAATCTTTGGAAATTTATAATTCCTGTCGTAGGTGCCATTTTAAGCTGGCTGCTTGTACCCAATGAAAACCCGGAATGGCTTACAGTATCCGGTATGGTTATTATAACGGCGTCATTGATAATGTTTTACAGAAACACAAGAGAGACTCATTCTGAGTAGAAAATTAATTTTCAGATATGAAACAAAGACTCATTGCTTTATGTTATTACGCAATATTCTGGCTGGTATTCTTCTTCATTGCCAGACTATTTTTCATTTTAGTACAATACCATGATTCTTTTCAAAACAATTTGGGCGAACTTCTTGCCACATTCCGGTATGGTGCTGCATTGGATATTTCAACAATAGGATATTATTTGCTTGTCCCGGTTTTGGTTGCCATTCCCGGAACCTGGTTTAATGGCAACTGGTATAAGTTTTTCATCAGATGGTATTCATATTTTCTTATTGTTTTCTCATCAATAATTATAGTATCTGACGCTAATCTCTATTCGTACTGGGGATTTCGGATGGATTACACGCCGATGTTATATCTGAAGACACCGGGAGAGGCAATGGCTTCAGTCAGTACAATGAAGCTTATTATGTTTTTTGTTACCATAACCTTTATATCTTCTTTCTTTATATTCATTTATAATAAATTTATTGACAGATTATTCAGCGGTTTTGAGAGGATCCGTTTCTGGCTTACAGGAGTTCTGTTTTTCATAATTCTCTGGGCAGCGCTTATAATACCAATAAGAGGCGGGTTCGGAGTTGCTCCAATAAACGCAGGTACGGTCTATTTCAGTAATAAAATGTTTCTTAACCATACTGCGATAAATGCGATCTGGAATGTCGGCACATCGGCCTTCACTCAAAAACCTGTAAAGAATCCATATGAATTCGGAGATCTCTCATTCGCCACTGCCTTAGTTGATAGTCTGACCCTTAAAAAAGGGATTCCTGAAAAAGTACTAAACTCCACCCAGCCTAACATTCTCATTATTGTGCTTGAAAGTTTCAGTGGTTATCTGATCGGACCACTGGGAGGAGACTCATTGGTCACACCCAATTTTAACAGATATATTAAGGAGGGGATTCTCTTTTCGGACTTTTATGCCTCGGGTACCAGGACTGACAAATCAATGCCTGCAATTCTGAATGGTTATCCGGCTCAACCTGCACAATCAATTATTAAAGAACCAAAGAAAAGCCAGTCACTGCCAAGTCTGATAAAAATATTAAATGAACAGGGATACCATAGCTCCTTCTGGTACGGAGGAGAGATTAATTTTGCCAATTTTAATTCTTTTGTGATTGGCTCAGGTTTTCGTGATATAATTACTAAAAATAATTTTGACCCCGTAAATTATAACTCTAAATGGGGTGTTCACGATCATGTTCTCTTCAATGCTCTTGAAGATTCGATGAAGGCAATTAAAGAACCCTTTCTTAAAGTTGTACTTACATTGTCGAGCCATGAACCATTTGATGTTCCAATGGAACCGGTTTTCGAAGGAGAAGATAACATGACGAAATATAAAAACTCTGTTTATTATGCTGATAAATCACTTGGAACCTTCCTTGATTGGGCAAAAGAGACAGATTGGTGGGGAAATACCCTTGTCATTATGGTAACTGACCATTGTTGCAGGGTTTCTACCGATATGCTTATTTATTCACAGGAGGCATTCAAAATACCAATGCTTTGGGTTGGCGGGGCATTATCAAAAAAAGGCATCAGGATTGATAAACTGGGTAGCCAGGTCGATATTCCGATTACATTATTAAATCAACTCGGCCTAAGTGGTAGTTTCCCTTTTGGAAAAGATCTGTTGTCAGGTGAATCTAATTCATTTGCATTTTATACCTATAATGAAGGCTTCGGATTTATTACCGACAGTGCTGCTGTAGTCTATGATCAGAAGCTTAAGAAACCGGTTCTTAAAGAGGGTAAAGATTCTGACTCTGCTGAGAAAAGCGGGAAAGCCTATCTTCAGGTTTTATTTAACGATTATTTAAAAAGGTAATTATTCCTGATTCTGACTATTAATTCCGTCATAATTGAAAGCAAAAGTAATAGATAAAACCAAAAAACGGATTCCGCAGGCAGTGATAATGCTTGGTATTGTCAGCCTCTTTACAGATGCTGCTTCGGAGATGATATATCCCCTTATCCCGGTATATGTTGCTGCCCTGGGCTCCGGTGCAATTTTGCTGGGAGTAATTGAAGGAGTTGCTGAGACCACCGCTTCAATGCTGAAACTGATCAGTGGGATTATATCCGATAAGATTGGAAAGAGAAAACTTCTGGTGCTGATAGGGTATTCAATTTCATCTTTGATACGCCCACTGACAGGGATAGTTACCTCAGCCTGGGAGATCATAATAATCAGAATGTTTGACCGTGTGGGAAAAGGGATACGAACAGCCCCCAGGGATGCCTTAATTGCTTCTTCTGTTGATGAAAGTATCAGAGGGAAATCTTACGGATTTCATCGTGCAATGGATAATACCGGTGCGGTAATAGGACCGGTACTGGCGATAATAACTCTTCTCATTCTGTTTATAGGCTTCGGGATGAAAGATTCTCTTTTAGCATTAAGATGGACATTCATTCTTGCAATAATACCAGGGATTTTAGCTGTATTGACAATCATATTTTTTGTAAAAGAATCTGCACCTGATAATCGGATTGGAAAACGTTTTACCTTCTCTTTAAAAAGTTTTGATAAAAACTTCAGGAATTATCTTTTGATAATGATACTGTTCACCCTTGGAAATTCGTCGGATGCTTTTCTTTTATTCAGAGTTCAGGAGTCTATTCATAAAAGCGGTGCGGTAGTAAACCTTGTCAACAGTATAGCTCCTCTTCATAGCATGGTCGCAAGTTTTGGAGATGTAGCTGCTCAATCGAAGGTGATCAATATCCTGTTTTTACCACTTGTATGGGCTTTCTTTCATATAATTAAGGTTATCTTCTCAACTCCTTTAGGGGCTCTGTCGGATAAGATAGGACGGAAAATAGTAATTAATATCGGGTGGGGAATCTATGCTTTTGTTTACATCTCTTTTGCTCTTTTGATATTTCTCTCGCCTGATCTTCAGATTGTTGCTACATTCATTCTCTTTGCAATATATGCTTTGTTCTATGCTTTTACCGAGGGTGCTGAGAAAGCTTTTGTAGCCGACCTTGTAAATGATGAGAAGAGGGGAACTGCATTTGGCCTGTTCAATTTTTCTATTGGTCTTGGGGCACTGCCGGCAAGTATTATTTTCGGATTTCTTTACAGCTTTTTTGATATGCGTTTTCCAGGATTCGGAGGAACAGTTGCCTTTGGTTTTGGTGGTACCATTGCAATTATTTCTATGATACTTTTTGCCATAAAAGTAAAAGAACCTTCAAGAAGCTCTCATTAAATTATCTGCTGTATCTTTTCTTATCCTTTTTACCGAATTTATTATCTCTTTTGAAATCTCTGTGAAAGCTTTCGGATCTGTCGCCTCTTCTCTTCTCCGGCCTTCTGTCGGCCCATTTGGCCGGTCTTTTTCCTATATATTCGCCTTTCGGCTTATCAGTTTTTTCCTGGGCAATCTCTACGGCTACTCTTCTGTCCATGAAGGTCGCATTATTCAATGCTCCGATGAGGTCGTTAGCGTAACCCGCTTCAACTTCAAAAAAGGAGAAGGTCTTTAACAGATCGATCTTACCGATCGGTACTTTTCTTCCCTTTGTGTTGGTGTTTACAAGTTCAATAAGTTGTTCAGGATAAAAACCGTCAGTTTTTCCAAGATTTATAAACAGTCTGGTATAATTACCGGTGTATTGTTCGCGGGAATCTCTTCTGCCTGACCGTCCGAAGCTGTTTTCTTTTTCAGAAACAGGATCGATAATATCTTCACCGTTGCGGTAATCATCGAGGAACCGGTCAAATTGGAGTGAAACAACTCTTTTAAGAAGTTCCTCCCTGTCAAGTCCTGCAAGTTTCTCCTTTATCTCAGGTAAAAATTTTTCAATCTCCTGGTGTTCAGTGACAACAGTATCCAGCTTTTTAAGCCAGTGGAACAGCTGTTTTCCACAGATCTCGCTTCCGGTTGGTATTGGTATAGCTTTAAAAGGTTTCTTAACCATTCTTTCGATCTGTTGAAGAATATGCCTCTCCCTCAGGTGAACAAGCGATATTGAAATTCCTGTTTTTCCGGCTCTTCCTGTACGACCACTTCTATGTGTATATACCTCGATATCATCAGGCAGGCTGAAATTAATAATATGGGTCAGGTCGTCTACATCTAATCCCCTTGCGGCAACATCAGTTGCCACCAGTAACTGGAGGTTTCTTAGCCTGAATTTCTGCATAACGGCATCGCGCTGGGGTTGCGACAGATCACCATGAAGAGCATCAGCATTATAGCCATCGTTTATCAGTTTTGATGCCACCTCCTGTGTTTCCTTGCGGGTACGGCAAAATACAATTCCGTAAATATCCGGTTCAAAATCAGCTATACGTTTAAGAACCTTATATTTATCTTTTGCATGAACAATATAATAAGCATGACTTACATTTTCTGCTGATGAGTTTTTTGTTCCGATCGTAATTTCAACCGGATTGTCCATGTATTTCCTGGCAATTGATGTAATTTCAGATGACATAGTTGCTGAAAACAAGAGTGTTCTTCTTCCTTCAGGAACCTCTTCAAGAATTTCATTAATACTGTCAAGGAAACCCATGTTAAGCATTTCGTCAGCTTCATCGAGGATAACCGTGTGTACAGCTGATAACCTTGCAGCACCTCTTCCGATAAGGTCAATAAGTCTGCCTGGTGTTGCAACGATAATATGAACACCTTTTTTCAAACTTCTTATCTGGTTATCTATGCTTGCACCCCCATATACTGCAAGTATTTTCAACTTACCGGTAAATTTGGCATAATCAGTCAGGTCACTGGTGATCTGCATGCATAGTTCGCGGGTAGGACAAAGGATAAGTGCCTGAGTGTTATTTAATTCTGTATCTGTTGCCTGAACCAGAGGCAGGCCAAAGGCTGCTGTTTTACCGGTTCCGGTCTGGGCCAGGGCGATAATATCACCTGCATCTCCGAGCATAAGTGGAATTACTTTTTCCTGTACTGGCATGGGTTGTTCAAATCCAAGTTCCTGAATAGCCTTCAGAATACCGGGAGTGAATCCCATCTCTTCAAAATTTATCATTATTATGTTTTATGATGTGGTTCCGGGAGCGACGGATTTGTTATCCCGGCCGAAATGAACTCAAATGCAGACTGGGCAAAATGCCTAACAACGCTTCGTGGAAATCACTTTGTTAATTAGGGCGCAAAGATAATCAAATTATTCATACTTTTGTAATTATGGATTCACGTCCGGTAAAAATATACTCAACAGAAAATGTACCGCGTCTGAGGTATATAGCAGGTATAATCCTGGGAGATATCCTTGGATTATCATGGGAAGTTATTACTGACAAACGTAAGCTTGGTAAACATTATGTTATAAATTATTCATCTGAAAATATAACAGGCTCTTTTAAAATCAGTCCGGATTCTCTTTTATTTGAAACAGGAATTTCTGCGAGAGATATAATTATCAGTGAATGGAAAGGGTTGCCGGTATTTTTTCCGACCTCATCAGATTCTGATCTTCCTTTTGATATTTTTGCTGCATCATTTTTTCTTGTGAGCCGGTATGAAGAATATCTTGAATTTCAACCTGATGAATATGGGAGGTTCAATGCCTCTTCATCCCTTGCATTTAAAAATGGATTTCTTGGAATTCCCATTGTAGATCTGTGGGCAAAAGAACTGGTTAAAGCTTTCCTGAAGAGGTTCCAGACCCTTGCTTTTAAACGTAATGAGTATAAGGCTCTTTTAACAATCGACTCAGACCAGCCTTTTGCATTTCCAGGTAAAAGTTTGTTCATGTCTATCGGAGAATTATTCCGTAATCTAAAAGGAAATTCAGGAAATTCAGGCAGCAGACACAGGACTTTAGCTAAAGGAGAAAAAGATCCTTATGATGTCTTTGATTATATAATAGGTAATATTGAAAAGAGTAATGCTGATACCAGGTTCTTCTTTCCTGTTGGCGACCATTCAAAATATGATAAAAATCCATCATGGAAAAATGATGAATACAGGAAACTGATTCATCGTATAGCTGATAAATATAAAACCGGTCTGCATCCCTCTTTTTATACAGCTGGAAACTCTGCACTGGTTAATGCTGAAGCGTTGCGTCTGAAGGCCATCCTTGGAAAAGAGATCATTTTAAGCCGTTTTCATTATATCAGATTATTCATGCCCCAATCTTACCGCGATATTCATAATGCAGGAATATCGGAGGACTATTCGATGGGGTATCCTGATGAACCGGGTTTCAGGGCAGGGATAGCCCGGCCAT
>JBAWXY010000104.1:0-9101 GCA_037143835.1 Bacteroidota bacterium | reverse complement strand
ACCATAAAAAGAAGAAATCTGCTGATGTATTTCAGTGCCTCTGCACTGGCAGGATTTGAAATAATCATATTACTTACCCTTCAACTTATTGTCGGAAACATGTATCAGCTTACCGGACTGATAATTGCCGGGCTCATGACAGGTCTGGCCGTTGGTGCAGGAGTGAACATCAGATTTTTGAATTCTTTTTCAGTTAGAAATATAAGTGTCATTCTAATGGGTTTTTATGTTGGTTTTGGTCTGATTTATAACTACATGCTTGCATTGAAAAGTGGATTGCCGGCAGTTGGGTTAATTATTCTTTCAGTATTTTTACCTGCATTATATACAGGCCATATCTTTCGTGAACTTACCAGGAATACAGAAGGAACTTCAACATCGTCGGCAATCTACAGTGCTGATCTTGCCGGTTCTGCTCTCGGTTTTATTTTTATCTCCGGATTTTCTGTTCCGGCACTTGGAATTCGGGTTTCTGTCTTTTTATTATCAATACTGATTTTTACCGGATTTCTGTTTGGTACAGTTAGGAACAAATAGTAGTTTTATTAATTATTGTAACATCCCTTCAGAACGAAATGCAAAAGATAAAATGTGATATCAGCAAACGTGATTTTCTGAAAAAATCATTGGCATTTTCAGCGGGATTAATTTGTTTCCCATGTCACTCTTTTTTATCGGAAATGACATCTGAACAGCAGGGTATTTACAGAAAAATTGCAATGTACCAGGAGGAGACTGCCCGTGGGATAATGTGCAGAATCTGTCCGAATGAATGTGTTCTCAAAGAGGGGGAATTAAGCAAATGCAATAATCGGAAGGTTCATAACTCCAAATTATATACTCTTGCATTTGGCAACCCATGTTCTGTTAATGTTGATCCAATCGAAAAGAAGCCGCTTTATCATTTTCTTCCAGGGTCAAGAGTATACTCAATTGCAACGGCCGGATGTAATCTGGTATGTCTTAATTGTCAGAATTGGACTATATCACAGACAAGTCCCGATAAAACAAGAAATTATGAGCTGATGCCGGAAAAAGTAGTTGAAGAATGTATTAAAAACAGCTGCAGTTCAATTGCATATACTTATTCCGAACCGATAACCTTTTATGAGTATGTTTATGAGACTGCAATTCTTGCGAAGAAGGCCGGTATTAAAAACATAATCAAATCGAATGGTTATATAAATGCAGAACCTCTGAAAAATCTTTGCAGTGTTATTGACGCTGCAAATATTGATCTCAAAGCGTTCAGTGAAAGCACTTACCTGAAACTGACCGGTGGAAAATTGCAGCCTGTGCTGGATACTCTTAAGGTTTATAAAGATATGGGCGTTTGGCTTGAAATTACCAATCTTGTTGTTCCTACCTGGACAGATAACCTGGATGATATCAGAAGTATGTGCAGATGGTTAAGCGATAACGGTTTTAAAAATACACCAATTCATTTCAGCAGGTTCTACCCTATTCATAAACTTGAACAATTGCCTCCTACACCAGTTGAAATACTTAATAGTGCTGCACGTATCGCATTTGAAGAGGGTTTAAAATATGTTTATACCGGAAATGTTCCCGGGAATGAAATGTCAGATACGAAATGTCCGTCATGCAATTCAACTATTGTTGTGAGACAGGGCTATCGGATCGCATCAAACACTATAACAGGAGGGAAATGCAATAAATGCGGATATAAAATTGACGGAGTATGGAACTGAAATATATTATTTCAATCAATTCTTTCAGCAATAACCAGTTAAACAAGAAATGAAACAATCTGAAGCAAAGGCTCGTATTGAAAAACTCCGGAAGGAAATTGAAGAACATGAACATAGATATCGTGTTTTGCATGAGCCTATAATTTCAGATTTTGAGTACGATATCCTGTTAAACGAACTCGATACTTTCGAGAAAAAATTCCCTGAATTTATTAATGAGAACTCTCCTACCCGGAGGGTTGGCAGCGATATCACCAAAGAGTTCGAACAGTATGAGCACAAGTACCCTATGCTCTCACTCGGAAACACCTACAGCGAAGAAGAACTCAGGGAATTTGACACCAGGATAAGAAAAACCACTTCAGAATCAATTGAATATGTCTGTGAACTAAAATTTGACGGAGCTTCAATAAGCATAACTTATAAAAACGGTACACTTTTCAGGGCAATAACAAGAGGTGACGGAAATAAAGGCGATGATGTAACATCAAATGTTAAAACGATTAAAAGCATCCCACTGAAGATATCCGGTAAAACAATACCGGCTGAGTTTGTGATAAGAGGTGAAATCCTTATGCCAAGGGCAGTTTTTAACAAGCTGAATGATGAGAGAATAAAAACAGAGATTACTCCTTTTGCCAATCCACGGAATGCTGCTGCAGGTACCCTTAAACTACTTGATCCAAGGATTGTAGCTTCAAGGTCACTTGATTGCCTGGTCTATTTCATTCTTGCTGAAGAGCTTCCACATGACAACCATTATGCTAATTTAAAAGAGGCCTCTGAATGGGGTTTCATGGTACCTGACAGTATAAGGTTATGCAGGAATATTGATGAAGTAATTCAATTTATATCTTATTGGGAATCAGAACGAAAAAAACTTCCTTATGATATTGATGGAGTTGTTGTTAAAGTTAATTCCCTGAGTCAGCAGGAAGAACTTGGGTTTACAGCCAAATCGCCTCGCTGGGCAATAGCCTATAAATATAAAGCAGAGGAAGCATTAACAAGGTTGTTATCAGTAATATTCCAGGTCGGCAGAACAGGAAACGTTACCCCGGTAGCTAATCTCGAACCTGTTTTTCTTTCCGGATCAACTGTTAAACGTGCTACTCTTCATAATGCTGATCAGATTGCCCTTCTGGATCTGCATCTTAACGATATGGTTTATGTTGAGAAGGGAGGAGAAATAATTCCGAAAATAGTGGGCGTCGATCATTCCTTAAGAAATGAAAACAGTAAAAGAATTGAGTTTATATCCAACTGTCCCGAATGTGGTACTGCTCTTATTAAAAATGAAGGTGAAGCAAATCATTTTTGTCCCAACTATCTTCACTGCCCCCCACAGTTAAAAGGGAGGATTGAACATTTTATCAGCAGGAAGGCTATGGATATAGACGGATTGGGAGAAGAGACAATTGACCTGCTCTTCAGCAATAATCTGATAAGAAATTTTTCGGATCTTTATGATTTACAGTTGGAGCAGCTGGTTCCGCTGGAGCGCCTGGGTGAAAAATCGGCTTCCAATATTTTGAAAAGCATAAAAAAATCGATTGATACTCCTTATCACCGGGTGCTTTTTGCCCTTGGCATCAGGCATGTGGGAGAGACAGTTGCAAAAACCATTTCCGGAAGATTCAGGTCAATCGATGACCTTATTAAGGCTAATCCTGAGCAATTAACAAGTGTTCGTGAAATTGGTCCAAAAATAGCGACGAGTATTATTGCTTACTTTTCAGATAATGAAAACCTTGAAATAATAAACCGGCTCAGGTTGGTTGGTATTAAATTCAGCGATAATAAAAATCCCAGCCTGACCAGTAATACATTAGAAGGTAAAATAATCGTTATATCAGGCCTTTTTCAGAAACATAGCCGGGATAAATATAAAGAGCTGATTGAAAAAAATGGTGGCAGAAACTCGATGTCAGTTTCCGGAAATACCTCATTTATTCTTGCCGGAGAAAACATGGGCCAGTCAAAAAAAGAGAAAGCTTTGGAGCTTGGAGTGCCCCTATTAAGTGAGATAGAATTCCTCAAAATAATTGGTGAAGAATAAAAAGTATGCACCACTGATTTTAACAAAAAACTGTTAGGTTTGTAATATGGAATTATTTAAAAATATCAGGCTTAAAATCGGAAAGGCTATTCTCACAAAAAGGATTGCCAGAACAAAGAAAAAAGTGTATTATTCAAATATAGACCTGGTAAAAAATATTGGAATAGTATGGGATGCTTTAAGGCCAGAAGATTTCGCAAGCTTATCAAGGTTTTATCAAAAAATGCATAAGCGGAATATTGAGGTTAAAATACTGGGCTATTTCCACGGAAAGAATCTGCCTGATCAATATACTGCCATCAAATATCTGACATGTATCAGAAAGAAGGAACTGAACTTTTTTTATCATCCGGTCTCTTCTGAAACCAATAATTTTATCAGCAATCGATTTGATATCCTTATTGATATCAATTTCAAAAAACTGTTTCCACTACAATATATATCATCATTATCCAATGCTGCATTTAAGGTTGGATTATTTGAGTCTGAATCCGGTGAAACTCCGTTTGACCTAATGATGGAGATAAAAAAACCGGTTGATGTTGATAATTACCTGATTCAGGTTGTCGAATACCTTGAGATGATAAATTCCGGAACAGTTAAAACAGTTAATAATAATTAAGCAGATGAAAAAATTCAAAGGGACAGGAGTTGCCATTGTTACACCTTTCAAAAATGACTCAAGTATTGATTTTGCCGCATTAGGGCGGGTAATAAATCATATAATAGATGGAGGAGTAAACTATATAGTTGCAATGGGAACTACCGGGGAGTCAGTTACCCTGACAAAAGATGAGAAGAAAGCCCTTGTCTCATATGTAGTTGAAGCAATTGAGAACAGGGTTCCTCTGGTTGTTGGTATTGGCGGAAATAATACACAGGATGTAATAAACTGCGTAAGGCATGCGAATCTTACAGGAGTGGATGGGATTTTATCTGTTGCTCCATATTATAATAAACCAAGCCAGAGAGGACTCTTTCAGCATTTTAAGGCTATTGCCACATGCAGTCCTATTCCTGTAATCCTCTATAATGTTCCGGGCAGGACTTGCAGCAATATCTCTTCAGAGACCTGCCTTGAGCTTGCACATGAATGTGATAACATAGTTGCTGTTAAAGAGGCATCCGGTGATATAAGTCAGATTATGAGGATAATGAAAGGGAAACCGGAAAATTTTAGTGTGATATCCGGTGATGATATGATGACTATCCCCGTAATTGCCGCAGGAGGATCAGGTGTCATATCTGTTCTTGCCAATGCTTTCCCTGCTCAGTGCAGTGAGTTGGTAGTACACTCTCTTAAGAATAATTTTAAATCTGCCCGCGAAATACAGTTCCGTTTCCTGGAGATGATAGAACTGCTTTTTATTGAAGGTAATCCTTCAGGTGTAAAAGCAATGCTGAATATAATGAACATCTGCCAGAATAACCTCAGGCTTCCTCTCGTTCCTGTCAGCAGAACGATTTATACAAGGATCCAGAAAGCGATAGAAGAAGTAAATAAAAGCTGATCAGGCATTAGCACTTGCACCCTCATTTCCCCCCTTTTGGAGGCCATGGCACTGTTTGTATTTTTTTCCGCTTCCGCATGGGCAAGGATCATTTCTTCCCACCTTTTTATCAACTCTTACAGGTTCGGTCTTCTGGTTTCTTTCCTGGCTGCCGCCACCAGTACTGCTGTATTGAGAGAAATCACTTTTTGATGTTCTTAAATTGCTCATGTCAACCTGGCGTTTTCGCTGAGCCTCTTTAACCTGTTCCGGATCCTGTGTCGGAATATGACCTTTCATAAGTGTACTCACAACATCCTTGTTCACCTTAGTGATCATTGTTTTGAATAACTCGAAGGATTCAAACTTGTAAATAAGCAAAGGATCTTTCTGTTCGTAAGTAGCATTCTGAACTGATTGTTTAAGCTCGTCCATCTCCCTCAGATGTTCTTTCCATGCATCATCAATTGTTGCCAGAACAACCGTTTTTTCATATGCTTTCGCCAGTTCTCTGCCTTCCGATTCAGCGGTAGCCTTGAGGTTAGTGACAACCTGAAAAACCCTCACTCCATCTGAAATAGGCACAACAACATTTTCATAAACGTGAGCCATCCTGTCATATACATCTTTTAAAACAGGATAAGCTTGTGAGGATATTGTTTCAACTTTTCTTTTATATGTATCCAGTACCTTAGAATAGACTTTATCTGTTACCGAATCAGATACAGCTTTTTTAAATTCCGTTTCAGGAACCGGGGAATCCATTGAAAATGAACGAATGAGCTCAAAATCAAATCCCTCAAAATCTCCATCTCCATGATACACATCCACGAGGTTTTCAGTAACATCGAACATCATATTTGCAATGTCGACACTTAATCTTTCGCCAAGAAGTGCATGTCGTCTTTTTTTGTAAATGACCTCCCTCTGTGAGTTCATTACATCATCATATTCAAGAAGCCTCTTTCTTATTCCAAAGTTATTCTCTTCGACTTTTTTCTGTGCCCGTTCGATAGATTTGGTGATCATCGAATGTTGAATCATCTCGCCATCTTTCAGTCCCAGTTTGTCCATTATTCCGGCAATTCTTTCTGAACCAAACAGCCTCATAAGTTCATCCTCAAGTGACACAAAGAACTGTGAAGAACCCGGGTCTCCCTGTCTGCCTGCACGGCCCCGCAACTGGCGGTCTACCCTTCTGGACTCATGTCTTTCAGTACCAACAATAGCTAGACCGCCTGCCTGTCTGACTTCCTCAGTAAGCTTTATATCAGTACCACGGCCTGCCATATTTGTGGCAATTGTGATAGTGCCTGTTTTCCCGGCTTCAGCTACAATTTCAGCTTCCCTCTGATGGAGCTTGGCATTCAGAACGTTATGTTTAAGACCCTTCATCTTGAGCATCCTGCTCAACAATTCCGATATCTCGACTGAAGTTGTTCCTACAAGAACTGGTCGCCCGACCCGGTTCATTTCAGCAATCTCTTCTATTACGGCATTATATTTTTCTCTTTTTGTTTTATAAACTAGATCTTCTCTATCGAATCTTACAACAGGTCTGTTTGTTGGAATAACAACCACATCGAGTTTATAGATATTCCATAGTTCACCAGCCTCCGTCTCTGCAGTACCTGTCATCCCGGCAAGCTTATGATACATCCTGAAATAGTTCTGAAGGGTTATTGTGGCATAAGTTTGAGTGGCGGCTTCGACTTTAACATTCTCTTTCGCTTCTATTGCCTGGTGAAGTCCGTCGGAATATCTGCGTCCTTCCAGAATACGGCCGGTTTGTTCATCAACGATCTTGACTTTATTATCCATAACAACATACTCGGTATCCCTGTCAAAAAGGGTCCAGGCTTTAAGCAGTTGAGTCATTGTATGAACTCGTTCCGACTTTACTGAATAGTCTTGTAGAAGTTCATCCTTTATCTTAAGTTTCTCGCGATCGGACAAATCTGATTTTTCGATATCGGCAATCTTTGAACCAACGTCAGGCAGAATGAAAAAGCTGGCATCTTCAACAGAAGTAGAAATGAGATCAAGACCATTTTCAGTCAGCTCAATTGAGTTGACTTTTTCGTCAATAATAAAGTATAACGCATCAGTAGCCTTAGGCATATCCTTGCTATTATTCTGCATATAGAAGTTCTCTGTCTTAAGAAGCAGGGACTTATTACCTTCTTCACTGAGGAACTTGATAAGTGCATTATTCTTTGGAAGACCCTTATATGCTCTCAGAAGCAGCAGACCACCTTCGTCATTTTTATTATCTGCGATAAGCTTTTTTGCATCAGCAAGTATCTGAGTTACAAGTTTTTTCTGTGCGCTTACAAGTTTATCAACCTTTGGTTTCAGCTCATCAAATTGTTGAGTATCGCTTTTGGCGGTTGGTCCGGAAATTATAAGCGGAGTACGGGCATCATCGATCAGAACTGAGTCAACCTCGTCAACAATGGCATAGTGGTGTTTGCGCTGGACAAGGTCTTCGTGATTAATTGCCATATTATCCCTGAGGTAATCAAAGCCAAATTCGTTGTTAGTACCAAAAGTTATATCAGCGTTATATGCTTTGCGTCTGTCGGGTGAATTGGGTTGGTGCTTATCAATACAATCAACGGTAAGACCATGGAATTCATAAATTGGTCCCATCCATTCAGAGTCGCGTTTTGAGAGATAATCATTTACAGTGACTATATGCACTCCCCTTCCGGCAAGAGCATTAAGAAAGACAGGAAGAGTAGCCACTACAGTTTTTCCTTCACCTGTACCCATCTCAGCAATTTTCCCTTTATGGAGAGCAACACCTCCTATCAACTGGACATCATAATGAACCATATCCCAGGTAATCTCATTACCTCCGGCAATCCATCGATTACTCCAAAGTGCCTTATTGCCGTTAATAGTTATGCTTTCCCTTGTAGCAGCCAGATCTCTGTCATATTGTCGTGCCGTAACTTCGAGTACGCTATTCTCCTTGAATCTTTTTGCAGTCTCTTTTACTATAGCGAAAGCCCTTGGGACAATCTGATTAAGTACTACTTCAAGCTTCTCATTGATCTGCTTTTCTATTTTATCTATATCATTGTAAATCTCCTCTTTCCGGTAGACATCTTCCTCTTTTTCGGATTTTTCTCTAAGTGATTTAATCTCATTTTCATCTCCTTCAATACTTCCAAGTATCTCCTTTCTGATTTCTTCTGTAAGGTCTCTTAAACTGTCATTTGACAAATCTTTTAATTTTTCAAATTCCAGATGTATCTTTTCGATATAAGGATTAATTTCCTTTATATCTCTCTCATATTTATTTCCCAGGAAGAGACCTAATACATTATTTATAATGCTCATTTTTAGGTATTTTACAATTTTTAAAAATATCCAGCAAAATTAGCTTTATTTTACAATAAAGAATTCCAAAATTTCAATTTATACAAAAACCCCGCCATTGTTGCGGGGTTTGAATTTTTATTTTATAAGACTATACTTAATTGTCTTTATTCCGTCATCACGATATAATACGATAATGTAAATGCCTGTAGGGTGACCTGAGATATCAATCAGAGTTTCAGAACCTCCCGAAGTGTGATCGTTTTTTATACAGATGCCTGCCGAATTGAAGATTTTGTAAAGCAATGGCTTACTAATTTCAAAACCTGCCCTGTCAGAACTGATTTTAATCAGGCCGTTACCCGGATTTGGATAGACCTTAACCGGTTCGTAACTAATTTTCTCAATCGCATCAACAAGAGAGTTAATTTTCAGATCTTCTATTACCCATCCCCATCCGTTGATATACGGATCGGAGTATAACCTGAATCTCAACAATAATGTATCTCCTGC
>JBAWXY010000103.1:0-9129 GCA_037143835.1 Bacteroidota bacterium | reverse complement strand
GCTTTCAGAAGTTCCCGGGCATTTTTCATTGCCGTCTCAGTAACTTCGCTGCCACTTAATAATCTGGCAACTTCCAGTATTCTCTCATCAGTAGATAACAATTTAACACGGGTAAATGTTGAGTCGTCTGTATCATCTTTATAAACATGATAGTGCTTAGTTCCCCGTGATGCAATCTGAGGGAGATGAGTTATGTTAATAACCTGCATATATTTCCCCATCCCTGCAAGTATCTGTCCCACTTTGTCGGCAACTTCTCCTGATACACCAGAGTCTATCTCATCGAATATTATGGTAGGCAGATTGTTATTCTTTGTAAGCAACGACTTGAGGCTAAGCATAACCCTCGATAATTCGCCGCCTGATGCGATTTTTGCGAGGTTCTCGGGTGCTATCTGTTTGTTGGCCGAGAATAAAAAGTCAGCCTGATCAATACCTGATGGAGTGAACTCTTTTAATTGTGAAAGGGATATTCTGAACTTTGCATTCGGCATTCCGAGCTGTTTCAGCAATTCAGTAATTTTCAGTTCTATATCGGGTAGTACATTCCTTCTCTTGTCTGACATTTCTTCAGAAATGATCTTCAACGAGTTGACCGCATTTTCCAGAAGTGATTCCAGTTCTGCAAGCCGCTCATCGCTTGAAACAATAGCTCTTATAAAATTCTTTATTTCTTCTTGCTTAATAATGAGCTCATTAAGGTTACCTACCCGGTGTTTTTGTATCAGTGAGTAAATGTTATCAAGCCGGTTGTTAATCTGTGTAAGACGATGAGGATCAGCTTCAAGAGAGACAGCTAGTTTCTCGATCTCACCGGCGAGATCACCCAGTTCGATTAATGATGATTCGGTCCTTGAAAGAAGATTCTCTCCTTCAGGTAAAAATGTTCTGATTTTTCCAATATTCATTTTAACCTCCCTGAGCATAGAGAGTATCGACATTCCTTCTGCGGAAAAGAGATTTGATGACTCGCTCAAAGCCAGTTTTATCTCTTCTGTGTGACCCAGCAGTTCCTGTTCCACTTCAAGTTCTTCCTGTTCTCCCTTATTCAGCTTAGTTTCCTCAAGCTGGTTAAGCTGAAACTGGTAATATTCCAGATCTGCTTTATTCCTGTCAGCTTTTTCTTTTAACCCGCTATACTCCTTTTTTAGTTTCCGGTAATTGGAATAAGCCTCCATGTATTCACTTTTCAATTTAGCAATACCTGCAAATGAGTCGATTACATTAAGCTGGAATGAAATATCATTAAGCATGAGAGTCTGATGCTGCGAATGGATATCTATCAGCCTATCGCCAAGTTCCTTCAACAGGTTAATAGTTACGGGAGTATCATT
Organism: Bacteroidota bacterium; assembly: GCA_037143835.1. GTDB lineage: Bacteria > Bacteroidota > Bacteroidia > Bacteroidales > VadinHA17 > LD21. Next base: position 7,795 of record JBAWXY010000103.1, on the reverse strand, counting down.
AATAAATGCACGTGATTTGCCGGCGGGGTTTATCTCCCTTCTCAGAGTAGTAACGGATTCATAATCAAGTTCATTGGCAACATAAAATTCATTGAGATCATAGTCATCTATCCTGAATGTACCTTCCACGATGCATTTTTGATTTTTATCAAGAAGGACAGTTGTGTCTGCTCTTGTACCAAGAATAAGGGATAGAGCACCAAGCAGAATTGTTTTACCTGCACCTGTTTCGCCGGTGATTATAGTCAGGCCGTTTTCGAGTTCAACGTCCAGTTCCTTTATAAGAGCATAGTTTTGAACGAACAGTTTTACGAGCATAACCGGTAATTATGGTACATTGGCTGCATTGATCTTTTCATATTTTGCCTTGTTTGCAGGGTCAATTTCTGTAAGTATCTGCACAACACGGCTTTTCTCTTCAGGGAATGCCTCTGAAAAAATATTAATGAGTTCGTCTGACTTTGATTCCGTTACAACCTGCACAAAGTACATGAATGGATCAGGTTTTCTCCTGTAAACTTCCTGGATGAGTCTAAGGCTCTCCACCATGCTGGTTCTTGCTTCGGAGATTTTCGATTCCATTTTGTCGAGACCATTAATATCATAATCATAAATGAACTGCCTTACTCCTTCGTACTCCTTATCGAGAATATTTTTTATCAGCCAGTATCTGTTGCGGTTCCTGGATGCGTCGTAGGGTTTCCAGCCAGGTTCAGGAGCATTCTGGGCATTTGTAACGATTTTCTCCGCCATCTGAAAAAATTCTGTACCTCCCAGCGGGGCATAGGAATCATAATCAAATCCGAGAATTATATATGTGTAGTATGCCAGAACCGAAACAAGATTCGACCTGTGAGTACCTGGATCAAATTCCAGGGGTTGAAATTCCACATATCTGAACTGAAAGCTATTGTCAATAAAATTCAGCATAGTGGAATTATAGGTTGTATTGAAAACCGGCCGCCGAAGCTGAATCTGTATTGTGCCCCTGAATTCATCGGCCGACAACTGGTCATTGAGGTTAATAAGAATATTGCAGTCGATTCTTTCAGCGTAACTATAAACGTGGTTTGTCCAAACTGTGCTGTTCATAAACTCATAAACATCGCGTTGCATAGTCTCAAAGACCTGACGGTTTGATCCCTGTATTCTCTGTGCAGATATCTGCACATTGCAATTCAGTTCCTGGGAATTGATTATCCCCGGAAATAAAACCAGTAAGATTATAAGATAATATTTCGAAAAGCGCAATAATGTCATTCTGATAAATTATTGAATCATTGATACAATTTTATTTAGAATATCCTTTGCAGCCTCTTCTTTTGATTTCAACTCAAATTTATCAATATTATTGTATCTGTCAATTATTGTGATCTTGTTTGTGTCGTGTCCAAAGCCTGCTCCGCTTTCTTTAAGAGAATTTAAAACTATGATATCGAGATTCTTCCTGAGAAGCTTTTCTCTGGCGTTCTCAGTTTCGTTATCTGTTTCAAGGGCAAAACCTGCCAGGATCTGAGATGGCTTTTTAGTCTTGCCAAGTGTTTCGGCAATGTCTGTTGTAGGTTTAAGTTTTAGTAGTAACTCATTACCATCTTTCTTAATCTTTTTTCCTTTAACTTCTTCAGGTGTGAAATCAGCTACTGCTGCTGATAATATAGCAATGTCGCAGCCTGGAAATCTTGAAATGCATTCAGCCGCCATTGATTCTGCAGTTGTAACATCAATTATTTTAACAGAATTATTTCCAGGGGAGATACTTACCGGGCCAAGTACAAGCTCAACGTCGGCACCATACTCTGCAGCTGCATCGGCCAGAGCGATTCCCATTTTACCTGATGAATAATTGCTAATGAAACGAACGGGGTCAATAGGTTCCCGTGTAGGTCCGGCATTAATCAGAAGATGTTTGCCTTTCAGAGGTTTATAGCTTTTTTTTTTTGTAAAGAAGTTTATGATCTCCTTTACTATTTCTTCCGGTTCTGCCATCCGTCCCTTGCCTGTAAGTCCGCTGGCAAGTTCTCCGCTTGATGGTTCCAGTATAGAATTCCCAAAAGCTTTCAGTGTTTCAATATTAATTATTGTTGCCGGATGGTTTAACATATCCATATCCATCGAAGGGGCAACAAAAACAGGGCAACGCGCTGACAGATAGGTGGTAAGGAGTAAATTATCAGCGATTCCGTTAGCCATTTTGGCGATGGAATTTGCGGTTGCCGGAGCAATCAGATAGAGATCGGCCCACAAGCCCAGATCCACATGACTGTTCCAGTCACCGTTCCCCGGATCATAAAACTCGGTAAGAACCGGATTTTTTGACAATGTTGCCATGGTAAGAGGGGTTATGAATTCTTTAGCATGACTTGTCATGAGGACCTTAACTTCAGCGCCATCTTTAACAAGCAACCGGATGATAGTTGCAGTTTTATAAGCTGCAATACCTCCGGTTACACCGATAAGTATGTGGTTGCCTTTCAGCATTTTTATGTTAAATATTACTTCTGTTTGGCAGGAGTATCGGGGTTTCTGAAGAAAATTTTACCTTCTTCGAGTTCTTGTAATGCGATAAGGGTTGGTTTTGGAAGTCTTTCGTAGAATTTCGAAATCTCGATCTGTTCACGGTTTTCAAATACTTCTTCCAGGTTATCGCTATAAGATGCAAACTCTTCGAGTTTTTTATTAAGCTCCTGTTTCATCTCAACCGAAATCTGGTTCGATCTTCTTGAAACAATGATTACTGTCTCATAAATATTTCCGGTACCCCTTGTCATCAGGTCCTGATTGCGTGTAACAGTCGTTACGGGTGCTGCTGATTTTCTGTAATCCATATAATTATTGATTATTTTACTCCACTGTCAGGAATTCCTGATTTAAGATATTTGTTTGTTTTCTGGAAGATACCGTTAACCTCTTTTGAATACTGGCTTTTAGGGAACTCTTCCATGAAAGAATAGTAGTCATCAAGCGTGGACTGGTATCTCTCCTTCTGTTTAATTGCAAAACTTTTTTCAGCATAAAGGAAGAGAGAATTCAATTTAAGGAACATCATTTCTTCCCTGTATTTGGTATCGACATATTCTTTCAGACTGTTATTAAGAGCCACTACGGCTGCCTTATATTGCTTCATATCGTAATAGAGTCTTGCACTCAGATACGATTTTTCAACAAGTTTTTCCTCAAGTTCCTTCATCAGCCTTCTGGCCTCTTCTACTTTTGGACTGCCGGGAAACCTGTTTATGAAAATATTAAATCCTTCTATTGCATTCCGCGTATTCTCCTGATCAAGTTCTGAACGGGGGGCAATTTTATAATCGCACATAGCTGCCATGAAATTAGCATCTTCAGCATGTTTGCCAAACGGGAACTGATCGATAAATGATTTAAAATAACTTCCTGCCATGTAGTAATCTTTCATGCCATAATAGCTCTGTGCATTCATCCAATTGAGCTCTTCAGACTCTCCGGTAGCTCTGAATCGCGGAAGTATCTGGCTTAAAAGTTCAGTTGATTTAACATACTGACCTGCATCGTAATACTCCTTTGCCTTTGCTTTTTTCAGGTCAAAATCAGAGCTCTTGAGGAGTTTTTCATACTCACCGCAGGAACTTACCAACACCAAAATTATCAGGACTATATATAATCTAAACTTCATAAAAAAAATTGTTGCGCAAAATTACGGAAAATTTTTCATTTCAGCCATAAAAACGTAATAATTATGTATTTATTATATTTGAAATATTTCAAAGGCAAATTAGGTATAAATAGGTATTATGATATACTTGTTTATCTTTAATTTTGTGAAAAAATTTAAGAAAGGGTAATTACCATGGATATATTTGAAAAGATCAAGAAAAACAGAGGTGCTATAGGGCAGTATCAGGATTTGGGGCATGGGTATTTTGCTTTCCCGAAACTGGAAGGTGAAATTGCTCCGCGTATGAAATTCAGAGGAAAAGAGGTTTTGACCTGGAGTCTGAACAATTACCTCGGACTCGCAAATCACCCTGAAATACGTAAGATTGATGCCGAGTCGACTGCAAAGTATGGTCTGGCATATCCTATGGGCGCCAGAATGATGTCGGGGCATACCGCAATGCATGAAAAGTTTGAAGAAATGGCTGCCCGTTTTACTCAGAAGGAAGATGCTTATCTCCTTAATTACGGATACCAGGGAATGGTGTCAATAATTGATGCCCTGGTCGACCGTCATGATGTTATTGTATATGATTCTGAATCGCATGCATGCATAATGGATGGTTTGAGGCTGCACATGGGAAAGAGATTCGTTTTCCCGCATAACGATATTGAAAGTTGTGAAAAGCAGTTACAGAGGGCGACAAAACTGGTTGAAGAGACCCATGGCGGGATTCTGGTAATTACTGAAGGTGTATTTGGTATGGCTGGTGATCTGGGCAAGCTCGACAAGATTGCAGCGTTAAAAAAGAAGTATCAGTTCCGTTTTCTTGTTGATGATGCGCATGGATTTGGAACAATGGGTGCAGACGGAAGTGGTACTGGTAATCATTTTGGGGTACAGGACCAGGTTGATATTTACTTTGCAACATTCGCAAAATCTATGGCCGGAATCGGAGGGTTCGTAGCCAGTACAAAAGATGTAATTAACTATCTGCGCTACAATCTTCGTTCTCAGATATACGCGAAGTCACTTCCAATGGCAATGACACTCGGTGCAATAAAAAGGCTTGAATATATACAGATACATCCCGAATTGAAGGAGAAGCTCTGGACTATCGTTCGTGCATTGCAGAAAGGTTTACGGGAAGCCGGACTGGATCTTGGAAAAACAGAATCGCCTGTTACACCAGTTTTTATGAAGAGTGGTGTTGCACAGGCAACACAGATGATCTACGATCTGAGAGAGAATCATGGAATATTCTGTTCTGTAGTTGTATATCCTGTTGTACCGAAAGATGTTGTGATGTTGCGTCTTATACCGACAGCCGCACACTCTCTTGAAGATGTGGAATTTACTGTTAAAGCTTTCAAGGAAATAAAAAGAAAAGTTGATAACAATGAATATCCCGATGAGATTGCTGATTTCAGGCTGTAAGGAATATTAATTGATAATTAAAGGAAGCTGTATCTTAAGGATGCAGCTTTTTTTTAGTGCCATTTCGAACAAAACCATCCCAAATCCGGTTATATTCATCAAAACGCCAATCATTTCCGAAATTTTCAGGATGTTTGCAATATTCTATTATTTTGATAAGTCATATTTATGGCAATAGACACTAACAGCCAGAAACATAATATTCTAAAAGGCTACAACATGCTCCTGTATTTTGCAGGGAGTATGATAATGTACGAGCCTTCCGAAGAATGCGTAGTAGATTTCTGGAAAAATGGCATTTTGAAAAATTTTCCTGTTTCAAGTTCAAATCCCAAGTTTATAAAAGCAGCATCCCAGCTTAGGGATTCATGTATTGACAAAACCATATGTGTAAAGATTTTACGCGAAGATTATGTAAGACTTTTTGCCAGAAAAGAGCTAACTCTTGCCCCTGCATATGAATCACTCTACCGGATTAACGGACAACTTAATCCAAGTCATCCTTCTGCAAACGTTACCGAATTTTATAATTCATACGGATGGGAATCGAAATTCAAAGGTAAAATAAAGGATGATCACCTGGGAATAGAACTCCTTTTTCTGACTATCCTTATTGAAAAGTATATGGTTCTTGATGATGATGCATGCCGGGGTGAAATGAGAAAAGAGATAAGGCGGTTTATTGATCACCATATTTTGTCGTGGATACCTGAATGGAACAAAAAGATTCAGGATCATTCAAATACATTATGTTTCAAAGGCATTGGTACTCTGATTCTTGCCTGTTCTGAAGATATTTTTTCTCTTTTCGATCAGGATTTATCAACAGTTTTTTCAATTGACAACCTTAAAAATTAGGGTTGAAAAAATTTATTATCGCTCCAATATAATACTCCCTCCACCCTTCGGCAATATCATTAAACTCTTCATCCGGAATATTTGTATGTTCAACAGTTACAAGGGAATTTTCCCTGTCAGGTGTAATTGTGATAGTGACAATTGATTTTTCAGTCTGGTCTCCGAAATGCCACTCCTGAACTACTTTTTTATCCTGAATAAACTCAAGGTTCTTACCTGCGATATCGCCTTCCCAAAGCGAAAACTCACTGCCCGGCTCTGTGCTCATCTGCGCAGGATAGCCTGACCATAATTCAATTGTATATGGATTTGTCACCGCTGAATAAATATCGGATGGTTCAGCATTTATCTTGAAGCTCTTTTTGAATGTCTTCATTTTGCATGTGAATTAAATTCCGAAAGGTATCTTTCTGCATCAATAGCAGCCATACAACCTGATCCTGCTGCCGTAACTGCCTGTCTGTAATGAGGATCCTGAACATCTCCTGCTGCAAATACTCCTGCGATATTCGTTTTTGATGTACCTGGAATTGTTTTGATATATCCGACAGGGTCAGTTTCAACATACTTTTTAAAGATATCAGAGTTCGGAGTATGTCCGATAGCAAGGAAAAACCCATCAATTTTTATTTTAACTATCTCTTCTGCAAGTGTACCCTTTTTCTTTACCAGGGTCGCTCCTTCCACTCCATTTTCCCCAAAAAGATCAACGGTCTGATGTTCCCATAATACTTCAACATTCTTAGTATTAGTCACTTTATCCTGCATTGCTTTGGAAGCTCTCAGTACATTCCTTCTGACAATAAGGTACACCTTCCTGCATAGTCCGGCAAGATAAGTCGCCTCTTCAGCAGCAGTATCACCACCACCAACTACAGCAACATCTTTATCCCTGTAAAAAAATCCATCGCAGGTTGCACATGCTGATACACCCATACCGGCATATTTGGTCTCCGATTCCAGTCCTAGATATTTCGCAGTTGCACCGGTAGCTATAATTACAGCATCTGCCTCAATAGTTTTATTATCATCAATTGTAACTTTGTGTTTTTTACCTGAGAAATCGACAGATGTAGCAATTCCAAACCTTATATCAGCGCCAAAACGTTCAGCCTGCTTCTTAAAATCTTCCATCATTTCAGGGCCTGTTATGCCATCCGGATATCCCGGGTAATTATCAACATCGGTAGTTGTTGTAAGCTGACCTCCCATCTGGAGGCCGGTGAAGAGAACGGGTTTCAGATTGGCTCTTGATGCATAAATTGCTGCAGTATATCCCGCAGGTCCGGAGCCGATTATCAGGCATCTAACATTTTCAACATTCTCAATATTAGCATTTTGAGTATCTTTCTGAAGATCCAGTGGTTTAAATATTTCCATTTCTGTATTGCATAATTATAATTGCAAATATAAGCAACTTTGATCTTCTGTCTGTGAAAAAAGTCACAGATGATGGGTTGAATTTACGACCTCAACTAGTGGATTTGCTTTATTGTATTATCCGAATAGTTGATTATTTTTGCAAAAGTTTTCCGGGGTGTGGCGCAGTTGGCTAGCGTACTTGCATGGGGTGCAAGTGGTCGTCCGTTCGAGTCGGATCACCCCGACAGCGTTTGCGACGTTTAAAAAAGTTAAGTGTACAGTTTAGTGTACAGTCCTTTCTCCAGGAAAATTCGACTGTACACTTTTTTTTTCAATCAAATCTTTTTGATTTTTTTAGTACGAAAACATAATCAGTAATCACGAACACAACGAACACTAAATCCATAACATTTTAAGTCATTCTTACTCGTAACATATTTGTTGCCATAACTTAAATAGTCGATCCTTAAAAATGGGTTAATATGTTGATTATTAACAATTAATGTT
>JBAWXY010000102.1:0-9201 GCA_037143835.1 Bacteroidota bacterium | reverse complement strand
TTTTTAATTCTGTTATCTGTTTTGTGCTTTAACACTATATCCGCACAAAAAAACAATAAGAAGATAACAATTACAGGTACTGTGCTGGATATTGCCAAAAGTCCAATCGTTAATGCAATAGTTATGATCGATGGCCAAAAAACCAGTTCGGTAACCGATTCTAAAGGAACCTATAAAATTAAGGTTAAAAGAAATGCAATAAAGATTGGAATCTTCACATTTGGTAATGGTATAATTGAAGAAGTTATTGATGGAAGGATCCAGATTAATTTTAATTTTGGAACAGCATCTCAGCAATTGCCGGATCAAACCATTGCACCTGGTGAAGAAGGAGTTAATGTTGGTTATGGTTATGTTAAAAAGAAAAACCTGACTACCCAGGTAAATAAAATTGACGGAACAAATAAAAAATATGCCTCGTACTCTTCAATTTATGAAATGATACAAAGGGAAGTTTCTGGCGTTCGGTTTTCCGGTTCATCCGCAATAATTCAAGACTCTAAAAATTTGTTTGGCAGCGTTCCCGCTCTAATTGTAGTTGATGGTGTTTATATGGATAATATTCCTGATATCCCCCCTACTTCAGTTGAATCAATTGAGGTACTCAAGGGTTCATCAGCTGCAATTTACGGATCAAGGGGGTACGGCGGGGCAATCGTTATAAAAACCAAGATCAAAAACGATTAAAAAAATCTTTTCTTATTTTTTCCCGCCTATAATCAGTTGCAGTTCGTCTAACTGTTTAATTGATATCTGTGATGGAGTATCAAGCATTACATCCCGGCCCGAATTGTTTTTAGGGAATGCAATAAAATCACGGATCGAATCCTGCCCACCGAACATTGCAACCCACCTGTCAAATCCGAAAGCAATTCCTCCATGAGGGGGAGCCCCGAATTTAAAGGCATTCAGGAGAAAACCAAACTGCTCATTCGCCTCTTCATCGCTGAATCCAAGGACCTTAAACATCAGTTTCTGAACAGTAGCATCATGAATTCTGATCGATCCGCCTCCAATCTCCACTCCATTAATAACAAGGTCGTATGCATTAGCTCTTACTTTACCCGGATCTTTTTCCATCAAAGGCATATCTTCCGGTATCGGAGAGGTGAATGGATGATGCATTGCATAAAATCTCTTCGTCTCTTCATCCCACTCAAGGAGCGGGAAATCAACCACCCATAATGGATTGAATTTGTCTTTCTTCCTTAATCCCAGCCTGTTCCCCATTTCAAGCCTTAATTCAGAAAGAGCGGTTAAAGTTTTCTTCTTATCCCCGGCCAGGATCAACAACAGGTCTCCGGGTTTTGCATACATTTTATTTGCCCATTTCTTCAGGTCCTCCTGGGAATAAAACTTGTCAACCGACGATTTAAAAGTGCCATCAATATTATACCTTAAATATACCAACCCCTTTGCTCCTATCTGTGGCCTTTTCACAAAGTCAGTCAGTTCATCGAGCTGTTTCCTGGTATATTCTGAACATTTCTTAGCACATATACCTCCAATATATTCTGAAGTGTCAAATAGTGCAAAATCATGACCTTTTACTGTTCCGGATAAATCTGTGAACTTCATCCCAAAACGAAGGTCAGGTTTATCTGAACCATAATTCTCCATGGCTTCATTATATGACATCCTCAGGAACGGCTTGCTGAAATATCTTCGCTTGATTCGTCTGAAAAGGTACTTGGCCAGTCCTTCAAATGTTTCAAGTACATCATCTCTTTCAACGAACGACATCTCACAGTCGATCTGAGAAAATTCGGGCTGCCTGTCGGCCCGCAGGTCTTCATCCCTGAAGCACTTAACAATCTGAAAATATTTGTCAAACCCGGCTACCATCAACAACTGTTTTAAGGTTTGGGGCGATTGTGGCAATGCATAAAATGTACCCGGCTGCATCCTTGAAGGAACTACAAAGTCGCGTGCTCCTTCAGGTGTTGATTTTATAAGTACAGGTGTTTCAACCTCAACAAAGCCAATAGAGTCCATATACTTACGGACTTCCTGCGACACACGGTGACGAAGGATAATATTATTTTTAACTGATGTTCTCCGGAGATCAAGATAGCGGTATTTCATTCTTAACTCTTCGCCTCCGTCAGTCTCTTCTTCGATTGTGAAAGGGGGAATCTCACTCCTGTTAAGAATATTCAGCTCATCAACATCTATTTCAATTTCACCTGTGGAGATCTTCAGGTTTTTATTACTGCGTTCTTTAACTTTCCCTTTAGTCTGAAGAACAAATTCGCGTCCGAGTTTCCTGGCTTTTTCACAAAGTTCTCTGTTCGTTTCCATGTTAAATACGAGCTGGGTTATACCATAACGGTCACGAAGATCAACAAAAGTCATTCCGCCAAGGTCCCTCGATTTCTGAACCCAACCACATAAAATAACGTCTTGCCCTGTATTTCTCATGTTCAATTCGCCGCACGTGTGTGTCCTGTACATCTCTTTCTATTTAATTTTCAACAAAAATAAGAAAATTATCAGATTGCTGAGAAAAAGGGAAATCCCATTTTTCTTTCTACTTTTAGAGGTAAATCAAGAAGGTTATGGCTCAGAAAAAAGAAGAGCAGTTTATGTGGGCAGCCCTTTCTGAAGCAAATAAAGCATTTGACAAACAGGAGGTTCCGATTGGTGCGGTGGTGGTCTGCAATGATATGATTATTGCCAGGGCTTATAATCTTACCGAGACATTAAAAGATCCGACAGCCCATGCTGAGATGCAGGCTATTACAGCTGCCACAAACTGGCTTGGTGGCAAATATCTGACAGATTGTACAATATACGTTACACTTGAACCCTGCGCAATGTGTGCCGGAGCCATTGGCTGGAGCCAGGCGACTGCATTGGTCTACGGAGCAAAGGATGAAAAGAAGGGCTACAGATCAATATCAGATTCGTTACTGCATCCAAAAACCAAAGTGGAATCCGGAGTTCTTGAGGAAGAATGCAGGGAATTATTGATGAAATTCTTTAAAACCAGGCGATAGGTTTTTTTCCTGAACAGCAATATTTTTTGAAAAAACAGATTAATTTTGTACCCCACAGGCTTGAAGGTTATCATCTGATAACATGAGTTTTATCATTTTAAATTATTTTTAACAACCTTAAATTTGAATAGCTAATTTTTAACACGGATTATCAATTAAAATATCAGAATAATGAACGTAGATAAAATCATGAATAACCTCGAAAAGAAACATCCGGGAGAGGTTGAGTATTTACAGGCAGTAAGAGAAGTATTGGAATCGATCGAAGAGGTTTATAACGAAAACCCACAGTTTGAATCTGCAAACATTATTGAGCGCATCATTGAACCTGATCGCGTTTTAACTTTTAAAATTCCATGGGTTGATGATGAAGGAAATGTAAAGGTAAACCTTGGTTACCGCATTCAGTTCAATAATGCTATTGGTCCCTATAAAGGAGGCCTTCGCTTCCACCCCAGTGTTAACCTTTCAATTCTTAAGTTCCTTGGATTTGAACAGATATTCAAGAACGCACTTACCACTCTTCCAATGGGTGGAGGTAAGGGTGGTTCTGATTTTGATCCAAAAGGAAAATCAAATGCAGAGGTTATGCGCTTCTGTCAATCATTTATGCTTGAACTGTGGAAATACATTGGGCCGGAAACTGATGTTCCTGCCGGTGATATCGGTGTTGGAGGCCGTGAAATAGGATTCCTGTACGGGATGTACAAAAGACTGAAGGGAGATCATACGGGCGTTCTTACAGGCAAAGGAAATAACTGGGGTGGTTCGCTTATACGTCCTGAAGCTACCGGTTTTGGTGGGATCTATTTTGCCAAGGAAATGCTGGCTACCAAAAATGAAACTCTTAAGGGTAAAACAATTTCAATATCCGGATTTGGCAATGTAGCCTGGGGTGCTGCTCTTAAAGCTACCGAACTGGGAGGTAAAGTTGTTACTATCTCAGGTCCTGATGGTTATGTTTACGACCCTGATGGAATTTCAGGTAAGAAAATTGAATTTATGCTCGAACTTCGCGCATCAAATGAAGATATAGTTAAACCATATTCCTATGCATTTGAAGGAGTCGAATTTCATGAAGGTAAACGTCCATGGGAAGTTAAAGTTGATATTGCACTCCCATGTGCAACCCAGAATGAACTTACCGGTGAAGATGCAAAAAAACTGATCAATAACGGTGCTATCCTTATTGCTGAAGTATCAAATATGGGTTGCACTCCCGAAGCTGTTGAGGAATTTCATAAACATAAGATATTATTTGCTCCTGGTAAAGCAGTCAATGCCGGTGGAGTTGCTACATCGGGACTGGAAATGACCCAAAACTCAATGAAGCTTCGCTGGAACTGTCAGGAGGTTGATGACCGTCTGCATGATATCATGTGCAATATCCATAGCCAGTGCGTTAAACATGGTAAGAGGGAAGACGGCTATGTTGATTATGTGAAGGGTGCGAATATTGCCGGATTCCTTAAAGTAGCAAGTTCAATGCTTGATATGGGTGTAATTTGACCCCCCTGCCCCCCTAAAGGGGGGTTAATTCACTGTATTATAGATAGTTTTCATTAGAACAAAATATTAGCCCCCCTTTAGGGGGGTTAGGGGGTTTTATTTATATTTGTATGTCTCAATTTCTTGTGCTATGCCAGAAGTATCACTTAAGCATAAAATTGCTTTAGGTCAGATTCCACGTATCGGCGACATTAATGCGCGAAAGCTTGTATCACATTTCGGAAACGTGGAAGCGATTTTTCATGAACCTTACAGAAATCTTATCAAAATACCGGGAATCGGATCAGGTATTGCAAAATATATCAGCGACAGATCGTATCTCGATACTGCGGAACAGGAGGCCGAATATATCAGTAAGAACAACATCAGAACCTATTTCTATCTTGATAATGATTATCCTTTCAGGCTAAGACAATGTGATGATTCTCCCGTGGTATTTTTCTTCATGGGTGATTGCGATCTGAATGCTGCAAAGATATTAAGTGTAGTTGGTACACGTAATGCCACAACACGTGGAAGAGAAATATGTGACAAGATTATCGGAGGGCTGGCAGCGGGTCATCCCGATCTTATTATTGTAAGCGGCCTTGCATACGGCATTGATATTGCATCACACAAAGCAGCCCTTGCAAATAATCTGCAAACCATCGGAGTTCTGGGACATGGTTTTAAGACCACCTATCCTGCTGTCCACACCTCAACAGCAAGGACGATGGTTAAAAAAGGAGGACTGCTGACTGATTTCCTTTCAGACGCACTTCCTGAGCGAAATAACTTCCTGAAAAGAAACCGCATTATTGCCGGACTATCCGATGCTACCCTGCTTGTCGAATCAGGAATAAAGGGAGGCGCTCTTATTACAGCCGATATAGCCAATTCATATAATCGCGATGTTTTTGCTGTACCCGGACGACCGGATGATCAATGGTCGGCCGGTTGCAACAGCCTTATCAGGAGCAATAAAGCAGCACTTACGGAATGTTCTGATGATATCGAATACTTTCTTAACTGGAAACCTGAAAAATCAAAACCTCCTGTACAGAGAACATTGTTTTCCGATCTGGATGATACAGAAAAGCAGATCTATGAATTACTCATGAAAGAAGAGGAACTGACCATAGACAGTATTTGCCGGACGCTCGAAATACCGGTTTATAAATTATCATCCCTGCTCCTTCAGATGGAGTTTAAAGGACTGGTAAAGTGTTCCCCGGGAAATATATATCGGACAGTATAAGTTGCCATATCATTTATTCCCTGGAAAATGAAATGATAATTGCCATTGTTTTTATACTTTTAACTCACCAATTAACCTTTTAACTAAAACTTATCAATTATCAATTATGGATCCGAGAGTACAACAATTCATGGCAATGATTAAGGCCAGAAATCCTGGGGAGAATGAGTTCCATCAGGCAGTTCAGGAGGTTGCAGAATCCCTGATTCCCTTTATCGAAGAAAATCCTAAGTATAAACATGCAAAAATCCTTGAAAGAATCGCAGAACCTGAACGGACAATTATCTTCAGGGTTCCATGGTTAGATGACAAAGGAGAAGTTCAGATCAACCGTGGCTACAGAATTGAGATGAACAGTGCCATAGGCCCGTATAAAGGAGGACTCCGACTTCATCCCACAGTTAACCTGGGCATTCTTAAATTCCTTGCCTTTGAACAGGTGTTTAAAAACAGCCTCACCACATTGCCTATGGGTGGTGGAAAAGGTGGTTCCGATTTTGATCCGAAAGGTAAGTCGGATAATGAAGTAATGAGATTCTGTCAGAGTTTTATGTCAGAACTCTTTCGTCATATTGGTGCCGATACCGATGTTCCGGCAGGTGATATCGGAGTTGGTGGCCGTGAAATAGGTTATCTGTTCGGTCAGTATAAGAGACTTAAAAATGAGTTTACCGGTGTGTTTACCGGCAAAGGCATTGAATGGGGCGGTTCTCTTATCCGTCCGGAGGCAACAGGTTACGGAGTCACATATTTTGCCCAGGAAATGCTATCTACCCGTGGCGATAGTTTAAAAGGGAAAATCGTATGTATTTCGGGATCAGGTAATGTAGCCCAGTATGCGACAGAAAAAGTTACAGAATTTGGAGGAAAAGTGGTTACATCATCGGACTCAAACGGTTATATTCATGATCCTAAAGGGATTGATGCCGAAAAACTCAGATTTATAATGGAGCTTAAAAACGTCAAGAGAGGAAGGATAAAAGAATATGCAGAAAAATATGGTGTTGAATATTTTGAAGGGAAAAGACCATGGATTATTAAGTGCGATATAGCAATGCCTAATGCAACACAGAATGAAATAAACGAAGAAGAGGCTAAATTGCTTGTTAAGAATGGTTGCATTTGTGTATCTGAAGGTGCGAATATGCCTTCCACACCTGAAGCCGTTGAGGTATTTCTGAATGCAAAGATACTTTATGGCCCCGGCAAAGCTGCCAACGCAGGAGGGGTTGCCACATCAGGACTTGAGATGACCCAGAACTCCATGAGACTTCCCTGGTCGCGCGAAGAGGTTGATGCAAAACTACAGACAATCATGAAAAATATTCATAAAACTTGTGTGAAGTATGGCACTAAGGAAGATGGGTTTATCAATTATGTTGATGGTGCCAATATCGGAGGATTTGTGAAGGTCGCAAATGCCATGATTGCTCAGGGGGTTGTTTAATGCAGCTTATTGATACTCATACACACCTTTATCTTCCGGAATTCGATACCGACAGGGATGAGGTTGTGAACAGGGCTGTTGGCAGCGGCGTCGTGAAATTGCTGCTGCCTAACATTGATATTCAGTCTGTTGACCGCATACTTTCTGCAGTTGACAGATATCCTGGAATATGTTATCCTATGATTGGCCTTCATCCCACTTCTGTCAAAGAGGACTACATTGTTCAACTCGATAAGTTTGAAAACCTGTTCACAAAACATAAATTCATTGCAATCGGGGAAATCGGGATCGATCTGTATTGGGATAAGACTTTCCTGAAAGAACAGCTGGTTGCTTTCAGAAGGCAGGTTGCCTTTGCATTAGATAAAGGCTTACCTGTTGTAATTCATTCAAGGGAATCTTTTCCTGAAGTTTTTTCAGTCTTGGATGAATTTGAAGGGAAAGGCTTAAAAGGTGTTTTACATGCCTTTACGGGGAATATCAAAGATGCTGAGAAAGCAATAGGTATGGGATTTAAACTTGGGATTGGAGGTATCGTAACCTTTAAAAACTCCGGGCTCGACAAAATAGTTAAAGTGATTGGCCCGGAGAACCTTATTCTTGAAACTGACTCTCCATATCTTGCTCCAGTACCACATAGAGGAAAAAGGAACGAGAGTTCGTATATTTGTATTATTAATAAAAAACTTGCAGAAATTTTCGGAATGAGTGAAGAAGAGGTTGCTTCAATAACGTATACTAACTCAACCCGACTTTTCAATCTTTGAAGGGAAATAATGAAAAATAAAAAGGATATCTCTATACTGATCATTTATACGGGGGGAACCATCGGGATGGTTCACGATTCTGTAACCGAATCGCTGGTACCAATCGACTTCCACCATATTTCAGATCACGTACCCGAACTCCGGAAGTTCGGTTATGATCTTCAGTCAGTCTCTTTTGATCCGGTAAAGGATTCATCCAATATCGATCCCGGAGTCTGGGTTAAAATGTCTGAGATCATTGAAAAAAATTACAATAAATTTGATGGCTTTGTGGTATTACACGGTACTGATACGATGGCATATACTGCATCAGCGCTGAGCTTTATGCTGGAAAACCTGAGAAAACCGGTTATTCTTACCGGTTCGCAATTGCCGATAGGTCTGCTTCGTACTGATGGAAAAGAGAATCTCATCACCGCAATAGAAATCGCTGCAGCAAAGGAAAACGGGGGTCCGGCAGTACCGGAGGTTTGTATATATTTCGACAATAAGCTGACCCGTGGAAATCGTACAACCAAGATGAGCGCAGAGCATTTCGACGCCTTCTATTCTCCCAACTATCCTCCTCTTGCAGAAGTGGGGTTACATCTGAAATATTTTAACAACCTGATCAGCTATCCTGAAAAAGATCAGAAACTTATAATTCACAAAACATTCGACACCAACGTAGCCATTCTGAAACTCTTTCCCGGGATCAACAGAAAACTTGTACAGGCCATCATTAAAACAGAGGGATTAAGAGGGCTCATTATTGAGACGTTCGGGTCGGGGAATGCACCCACATACCAGTGGTTTTTAGATGATCTTAAACACTTTATTGATAATGGAGGAATAATCCTCAATGTCACCCAGTGTCATGGAGGTAGTGTTGAGATGGGTTTGTATGAGACAAGCCGTCAGATGCTGGCAGCCGGTGTGGTAAGCGGTAAAGACATCACATCAGAAGCTTCTGTTACCAAACTTATGCATCTGCTTGGCAGATACTCATCGAGGGAAAAAGTAGTACAATCATTGAATAACTCCCTGGCAGGAGAAATCTCATGACAGGGCGTTTTGTAAAAATATTTTTGTAATTTGCGCCCTGTTTTTTAACACCGGATGCCATTAAAAAGGAGAGATGCAGGAGTGGTTTAACTGGCACGCCTGGAAAGCGTGTGTACCTCAAAAGGGTACCGGGGGTTCGAATCCCCCTCTCTCCGCAAAGCCAAAGCAAACCATCCGCCATCTGGCGGATGGTTTTTT